>NZ_JBFUBG010000129.1:0-12112 GCF_056405875.1 Rhizobium sp. P1_E6
CCTGGCCCGCTTCGCTTCGCTTCAGGCACATTATACGATCGCCGCACGCGATCTGGAGCGTGAACTGGTGCCGATGATGGAATCCGAAGGCATCGGCCTCATGGTGTGGAGTCCGCTGGCTGGCGGTTTTCTATCAGGCAAATATAGCCGTGACGGTGCTAAGGACGGCGATAACCGCCGCGCCACCTTTGATTTTCCGCCGGTCAATGAGGAGCGCGGCTACAACGTCATTGACGCGATGAAGCCGATCGCTGAAGCCAAGGGCGTCTCGATCGCCCAGATCGCACTCGCCTGGCTTCTCCACCAAAAGGCTGTCACCAGCGTAATCATCGGTGCCAAGAAGCCAGAGCAACTCGATGACAACATCGCCGCGACCAAGGTGGCTCTGACCGACGCTGAACTGAAAACACTCGATGAGGTCAGCAATCTGCCCGCGGAATATCCCGGCTGGGTATTCGAGTTCCAGAGCAAGGTCCGTGGTGACCAGCTCAAGCAGGAACCGCGCGGGGCTTGAGAGCGCCCGCTTCCCGTTAAGGCGGAGACAATCGGCCCGCATCGGCGGGACCTCAGCTAGAGAGTGTTGGAGACCTGAAAACGAGGCAGGCGTGGACGCCTGTGGCCGGGTGGCTTGGGCATAGGGTACCCGCGGGCGAGCCAGTATGGATAGCTCGCACAGAAGGCTGCAATCCTTCGGGGCGAAAGCTATAATGCCCGATCGAGATGCATGACGAGGGCATCGATAAACACCCTTATTTTGGCCGACATACTCTTCCGGGTCGGATAAACGGCATGAATGTCGACGGAAGGACGGCGCCAGGCCGGCAAGAGTTGAACGAGCGAACCCGCAGAAACCCCGGGCGCCGCTAGATAACTGGGCAGGCATCCGATTCCAGCGCCGCCTTCGATTACGACCCTTTGGCCTGCCGCATCCGGGATAACGATCCGACCACTCACCTGAACGATCCGCTCGGCGCCGTCCTTATGGAAAGACCAATCAGACGTGAGCTCGCGCGTCACCACGTCATGATCCACCAGTTCGGAAAGGTCGGTAGGGACGCCGCGCCGCGCGAGATAGTCCGGACTCGCGACCATCCAGAGCTCTATTGAAGGCAGGCGTTTCGCGATCAGCGAAGAATCCTCCATCGGCCCGATCCGAATGACGAGATCGATGCCGTCGCGCACCATGTCGATCACGTGCGGATCGGTCTCAAGCTCGACGCGGAGATGCGGATGCCGCTCGACCAGGACCGGAAGCATGGGCGCGATCAGCTCCTGGGCAAATGCCGGTGTCGTGTTCACCCGGAGCAGGCCCCGCGCGTCGCCGACATTCCCCTCAAGGATGGAGCGAACCTCCTGCAGGTCGTGGACGACACGCTCGGCGTAGGGCCGCAGCAGCACGCCGGCATCCGTCAGCCGAAAGTGCCGGGTTGAGCGCTCGAATAGCGCCACGCCGGCATCTGCTTCGATCCGAGCGAGCGCGCGACTGACGGAGGACTTGGGTTGGCGCAGCGATCGTGCGGACGCCGACAAGCTACCGCTGCGAGATGCAGAAATATTGCCAAGTCATCTTCGGTCATCGTCCCGATTTACGGAACGTCTTGTTGCAAATCAAGCATCTTATTGAAGAGATCGGAACGATCTATCTTGGTTTTCGAGAAAATCAAAGGTGGCCACTCGGTCACGCTCACAAATGAAGCACCCAAGCCAATGAACGAAACCGACCCGCCACCCAAGGTGCCCGAGCCGGGTTACGCCGCGCTCCCCTCACGCCGGTTTGTCATACGGGGGCAGCGGCAATCCTCTCGACAACCACCTTCCTTCCCGGCGCTTTCGCGGCCTCACCACTGCTTCGCGACCACGCGAAAAAAGGATCAGCATCCGTCATGTCCAAAGCTATCGAACCATTCCATCTGTCGGTGCCTCAAGCCGATCTCGACGACCTGCGGACGCGACTGACGCGGACGCGCTGGCCCGATAAGGAACTTGTTGGTGATACCAGCCAAGGCCCGCAGCTTGCCAAGCTCAAGCCCCTGATCGATCACTGGGCCAACGGCTATGACTGGCGGACGTGCGAAGCGCTGCTCAATGGCTGGGGCCAGCACAAAACCGAAATCGACGGGCTTGGAATCCACTTCCTGCACGTCCGGTCGCCCGAACCCGATGCGCTGCCATTGCTAATGCTCCATGGCTGGCCGGGGTCGATCCTCGAGTTTCGCACGCTGATCGGGCCACTCACCAACCCGTCCGCATATGGGGCAGCTAGGTCGAAAGCCTTCCATCTCATGATCCCCTCGATGCCCGGCTACGGTTTCAGCGACAAGCCGACGACGACCGGCTGGGATCTGCCCCGGATCGCGCGCGCCTACGTCGAACTTATGGGCCGGCTCGACTATCACCGTTGGGGTGTTCACGGCGGAGATCTGGGGGCAGCCGTAACCGACGAGATCGCGGCGATGGCGCCCGCGGGCCTCGTCGGAATGCACAGCAACTTCGCGATGTTCATGCCGACACCGGATGAGATGAAGGCCGCAACGCCGGATGAGCAGGAGATGCTCAAGGGAGCCAGCAACTTCTGGGACAATCTGTCGGGCTACGCCAAGGTCCAGGGCACCCGCCCGCAGACGATCGGCTATGCACTGGCGGACTCGCCGGTCGCGCAGGCTGCGTGGATCTACGCGATGTTCCAGGACACGTGCGGCACGCCGGGGAACGCGGAAGCGAGCTTCACGCTCGACGAATTGCTCGACGACATCACGCTCTACTGGCTGACCAATAGCGGCGCATCGTCGGCGCGGCTCTATTGGGAGATGGTCCAGACCAAGTGGTCATCTGCCGCTAAAATCGTGCGGCCGATCACCGTGCCGGCTGGTTTCAGCATGCTCAAGTTTGAAGCCGTCCGCAAATCCCGGCGCTGGATCGAACGCCGCTATACCAATCTCCGGTTCTTCGCCGATCATTCGGAAGGCGGCCACTTCGCGGCTCTGGAACAGCCCACGTCCATGATCGACGACATTCGCGCGACCTTCGACGGTCTGCGGTAAGGAGCGGTGGTGATGTTACCTACCGCCGACCCGATGTTGGCCTATCTGCGGTGGCGTGACTACGCCCCCGCCTACTGGCAGATGGGCATCCTGTGGATCATGCTCCTCGCGACGGCCAAAGAAACAGCTGGCCAGTTCACCTTGATGAGCAGCTCATGGCACAGGGGCCGCAGGCAATCGGCGGCGATTAGGCGCCTATGGCGTAGAATATCGCGCCACAGCGTAGAATCGGCGGGGCTGGCCGCCTTGAACCAACTCGAACCGTCGACCCGTCGCTTTCCGAGCATCAAGCCTTGATTTTCAATACAACTTAGCGACTACGGCTACCCGGCTCGGACCCATTGCGGTCTCGTGGATCCCAACTGTAGCTTTGGGGGTGAAGCCGGTAGTTGTCTCAGACGTAGCGTATGCGCGTAGCGTGGAAACTTAGATGCTGGGCAAAGTGTCGGGCCATTCCTGCGAGCCATGAAGGACGCGTAGGACACGAACTACTGTTTCGGTAACGGCATATGCAGCGATATATGGCGTTCCGTTGATTACCAGTTCGCGAGTCCCCGCAATTCTTCCAACTCGACCGCTTGCTGGAAAATCGACCAAGCGGCGCGTGGCGGCAACGATCCGTTCGTCGATCATGATAGCGGCCGAAGGATTGTCTGCCTCGATATAGGTGAATATGGCGTCGCGATCCGACAGCGCGAACGCAGACCATGTAAGCTTCACGATTTGAGAGCACCCGCTTTGACGCGCGCTGTCGCCCGGCGCTCCGCGAAGTGCGCCTCGACTTCATCATCCGACACGTCCGGCCGAGTGTCGTTCAGTGCTTCGAGCACCTTCGTGCGAAACCAAGCATCGTGAGCCTCGCTTCCCGAAAAAAGTTCAAGAGGCAGCGCACCTTCATTGGCAGTCCGGGTGAGTAGGATGCGGACCGCGTCCGATACCGTCAGGCCCATGTTCTCAAGGACGGCGGAAGCACGATCCCGAACTTCGGCATCAATGCGTGTTTGGACAAGTGCGTTTGCAGCCATTGCTATCTCCAAAATTAATAGCAACGTAATGCATATGAATGACGAAATCAATAGCGGGTTTCAAGTCCGCGAAGGCCCTATTCAGATCATCGACTACGCAATTTTCCTCGTGCGGCATAACGGCAATTTATGGAACTCTCGGATCTTGCGGTTGTTACTTTTCGATCTGGGACCGCCGTTTACGCCGCTGTGAAGTTCCGCGGATACCGCGGTCACCTGTTGCTCGATATCAATCAGGCGTGCCGCGGCGTCAAGGCTCGTGGTCTCTGCCCAAACCGCAGCGCGAATTCATGAGCATCGTTAATCCGCTGGTCTCGATCATCAACGGCGAGCCGTAAGAAAAGCCCTCCCTGAATTCGTCAAGTCTTAGCCGCGCAGTCAGCCATTTGCCGCGGCTGGGCAGAAGTATTCCGGAGGCGTTGCTCAGACATTTGGCCTTGGCCGTGGAGCGCGATCGCTTGTTTACCGCACCTCCGTTAACAAACCAGAGGCCGACAAAAGCCAGAGTGACGACGGCCATCGTTATCGAGATTGCGCGATGGTCGAGGATACGGAACAGGACGTAGCCAAACCCAATGCCCGTCACGAGGCGGCGAGTAGCCCGCATGCCGTGACCGGGTCCATTACCAGGGACAGCAACGGAATCCCGATGATGGAGAAGCCGCCCCCAAATGCTCCCTTCATCATGCAGATCAGGAAAACGCCGGCGAAGGCCACCAGGATTGTCGTCATCGTCAATTCCATGGGATCTGCTTCCTTCCGCATGTTGGAACATGGTGATCTGCCGGCGATCGGCGTCAGCGCAGGGACTTGAGGAACGCCGGCGCCGGATGCGGTCCGCTACCCGCCTTTACTTCCTGACATGACAGACGGCGATATCGATTGGGCCGGTGGTTTCTTCGTGGGTTTGCGCGAGGGAATGATTTCCTCGTCCTGGGCATCTCCAGTGTCGCCGTTGGCGATTTCGCTCATCCGATGTTTGATGGCCAGCGCATAAATCAAGCCCGCCTCCTTCCAGACCGCGCTACCTGCGTATCGAGCGAATAGCCGGGGAGGAGCACCTTTCTCCTCGGTCCCGTCTCCACTTTATTTAGCCATCGAACGCGTCTATATAGCTAGACAGGCTAGCTAACTCGGAGCAGAACCATGGAATGGCAGCTACAGGACGCGAAAAACCAGTTTTCAAAAGTGGTGCAAAAGGCGCGATTTGAAGGTCCGCAGGAAATCACTGTACGTGGAGAAAGAACCGCTGTCGTATTATCCACGCGCGACTATGACGCCTTGCGCGCAGGCCGCCCCACACTCGTCGACGATCTACTCGGCGGTCCGTCTTGGGACGACGAGCTCGTTGATGCGGTCGAGGCGCGCGCCAAGATCCCCAGCCGCGACGTCGCCTTCTGATGTACCTGCTGGACACTAACATTGTCTCAGAAGCGCGACGCGGCACCCCGCAGGCGGTATCCTGGTTGCGATCGGTCGATCCGCTCAGCGTCCACCTAAGCGCCCTGACCCTGGGCGAAATCATGCGTGGCATCGCGCTGAAACAAAAGTCTGACCCGAGGGCCGCCTCTCACCTTACCGAGTGGCTGCGCAAGCTACGCCGGGACCACGGTGATCGTATCCTGCCGGTAACTGACCAGATCGCCGTGGAATGGGGCCGTATCGCAGCGATCCGTCCCCGAGGCGATATTGATGGGCTGCTCGCCGCGACCGCGATCATCCACGACCTGATCCTCGTCACGCGCAACGTCAAGGACTTCGAAGACACCGACGCAACTGTGATCAGTCCCTGGGATATGCCGGCGTAGGGATAGCGTTTATACGATCCAGATCGATGTACACAGCGAACTGCCGCGAGCTTCAACGGGATCACCGCCTGCAGCCCTGATCAGCCGTTGTCGGCCTTGGCGGATGATGCGGTTCAAGTATCGATAGTGATTGCTTTCAGGGCTTTCAACGCAGAGTGCGCGGGCGCGGAACTCGAAGGACAGATGTCTGCTTCAGGCTGGAATCGACGGGAAAGGTCCCACTTGATGGAGGTATTGACGCACTTGGTCTGGTGTTGACCAAGCTGGCAATCGTGCGTTACTTTGGCATCGATATCGAACGCGGCTGTTTCCGCTGCTCCACGACAGCGTATCGCCAGGAGTTTTTTCATGACCGTCAAAGTCAAGGTCGGCGAGGCCAAAACGCATCTTTCCGAGCTGCTCGCAAAGGTCGAGGCAGGTGAGGAAGTGATCATTTCACGCGGCAATACGCCCATTGCAAGATTGTCGCGTATCCGGCGTGAGAACGATATCGATGCCGTCATTGCCGAGATCAAGGCGATGCGCTCGACCCTTCAGCCCACGACGCAAGCCGAGATCCGCGAATGGCGCGACGAGGGCCGGCGGTACTGATGTCCTTCGTCCTCGATGCTTCGATCGCCGCAGCCTGGTTTCTGCCAGACGAGCAGAATGATGCTGCCGACAGGTTGATGTCCGAACTTCGTGCAGGCCCGGCGTTTGTGCCGGCGCTGTTCTGGTTCGAGACCCGAAACCTTTTCCTGATGGCCGAGCGACGCGGTCGGCTTCGACCCGGAGACGCCTCTTTGCTAATGGGTCAGTTGCGCAGGCTGTCATTGGAGGACGCCGGATCGGGAAACGACCCTGCCGTGCTCGACCTTGCGAGGCGTCACATGCTGAGCGCTTATGATGCCAGTTATCTGGATCTGGCAAGGACGGTCGATCTTCCGTTGGCGACAGGCGATCGGAAAGTGGCCGCGGCGGCCCGCAACGAAGGTGTTGTGGTCGTTGGGCCACTTGAGAATGAGCGGTAATCAGCCGTTGTCGGCCTTGGGGCTAATGCGGAACAAGTATCGTTAGTGATGGCTTTCGGCGCATGCGGGCATACAACTCGAGTGGGATACGCGGCCATGGGCCGCGCATCGATCCACTCAGACCGCGATACCTTGCACGGCCGCGGCAAGTGGCTCCAGCATGCGGATCTCCTCCGCTGTCAGGACGATGGAGACCGCAGCAACATTTTCTTCCAGCCGGGTGGACCTGCGCGTTCCAGGGATTGGTACCGTCTTTGCGTTCAGGCTTTGGGATTGAGCATAGAGCCAAGCCAGGGCAAGTTGCGCCGATGTCACGCCTTTGGCGGATGCAATCTCCTCGATCTTGGCGACGAGACGCAGGTTGGCGTCGCGGTTTTCCGCGGAGAAGCGAGGGAAATGCTTACGGGCATCGTCGCTGGTCAGCCCGCCGAGGAATCCCCGGCCCGTCAGCATGCCGCGGCCGAGCGGTGAATAGGGCACGATGGTCACGCCGAGCTCGGCTACAGCCGGCACGACCTCTTTCTCAATTTCGCGGGTGAAGACAGACCATTCCGATTGCAGGACGGCGATCGGGTGGACGGCGCAGGCGGCGCGTAGTTCCTCGGCGCTGACGGCGGAGAGGCCGAGCCACTTCACCTTGCCCGCGGTCACCAGATCAGCCATCGCGCCGATGGATTCCTCCAACGGCGTAACGCCATCCCGGCGATGCATGTAATAGAGGTCGATGACCTCGACCCCGAGGCGTTTTAGGGAGCGATCGACGGCGGCCCTGATGAACTCGGGGCGGTTGTCGATGCTCCAATCATTGGGGTTTTCAGGGGTGCGCATGTAGCCGAACTTCGTGGCGATGATGACACTGTCCCTATGCGCGGCAATGAAGGGCGCGAGGAATTCTTCGTTCGCGCCGACGCCGTACATGTCTGCCGTGTCGAACATCGTCACGCCAAGGTCCAACGCCCGTTCGAGCGTGGCGCGGGTTTCGGCTTCGTCCGTCTCGCCGTAGAACTCGCTCATGCCCATGCAGCCCAGCCCCTGGGCACCGATCATCGGGCCGTTCCGGCCAAGCTGAACCTGCGGCATGGGGGTAATTTCGCTTGTCATTTTGGGTCTCCACCTTCTAACAAGCACCTCTTATAAGTATGGAGTATAGTCCAGGGTCAAGGGATGTATGATGCTGATTTCGGAATTTGCCAGAGCCACCGATCTACCGGTCGATACGATCCGTTTCTACATTTCCAAAGGGCTGCTGAAACCCGAGCGCAGCGCCAAGGGCGGCTCCAACCCCTACCAGATGTTCCGTACTGAGGATGTGACGGCAGCGCGCATGATCCGTCTGCAGCAGACGCTGGGCTATTCGCTCGGTGAAATCCTGGCGCTGAACGAGGAATATCGCGCCGGCGAACATTCGCCCGAGGGCACGATCTTGGTGTTGCAATCGCAGATCGCCAAGCTGGAAGAGCGCAAGGCCGCGCTGGATGCGGCCCTGTCTTTCCTGCGTGGCAAGGTGGACTGGATTAAGGCAGGCAAACCCGATGTTGCGCCGCGCCTTGAAGACTATCAATGCTGAGCGGTGCGCAGCACCGGCTCATATCCGAGCTCCCGCCGCACGTTGCCGATATTGAACGAGACCTCGACAGCCGCAGGCGTAGAGGCACCGGCAAGAGCCAAAATCGGTTATCCTAAATTCGCATATCGAGTATAACAACCGAGGGATCAGCGGTGATGGATTTAGGGCTCCAAAATCGATAAAGTCGAGCAAATCACAGCGCCTGAGCAACTTATGCCAAAGCCGAAAAAACTGCCCTCCCCCGCCGATCCGGTGCTACAGCGCGCCGAGGCGCTGGATGCTCTCGACGCCATCCTGCCCTTTACCCGCCGCGACCAACTGGCCATGCTGCTGACCGACGAGGATGTCGCCACACTCAAACACCTAGCGAAGGAAGGCATGGGCGCCAACACGCTGCGTGCCCTTGCTTCCGATCTCGGATATCTCGAAGCCTGGTGCGAGCTTTCCACCGGCGCTCCCCTTCCATGGCCGGCGCCCGATGCGCTTTTGCTGAAGTTCGTCGCTCATCACCTTTGGGACCCGGTCGCACGCGCCGACGATCCCAATCACGGAATGCCTGAAGCCATCGAGGTAGGATTGCGCACCCAACGGCTGCTACGCGCCGACGGCCCGCATGCACCCGATACGGTGCGGCGGCGGCTAACCTCCTGGTCGATCCTGACGCGTTGGCGTGGCCTGACCGGATTCTTTGGTTCTCCCTCCCTGAAAGCCGCATTGCGGCTCGCTGTGCGGGCCAGTGGACGAACGAGGCAGCGCAAGAGCAAGAGAGCGGTCACCGGCGATGTGCTGGGAAAACTGCTGTCCACCTGTGCGGATGACCGCCTCGTCGATCTGCGCGATCGCGCCCTATTGCTGACAGCCTTTGCGTCGGGCGGACGCCGGCGTTCAGAGATTGCCAGCCTTCGCGTCGAGGACCTTGTCGACGATGAACCAGTCCATGCCGATCCAAGAAACCCCACCTCCCCTCTCCTTCCCTGTCTCACCATCGACCTTGGTCGCACCAAGACCACGGCGGCCGAAGACAGGGCGCATGCTATCTTGATCGGCCGGCCGGTCGACGCCCTGAAGCGATGGATCGTGGAAGCGAAGATTGAGGCCGGCCCGATTTTCCGTCGCATCGACCAATGGGGCAATATCGACCGGCGAGCTCTGACGCCTCAGTCCGTCAATCTGATCCTGAAAGCGCGCTGCAGCCAGGCTGGCCTGGATCCGGAGATGTTTTCAGCGCACGGGCTGCGGTCCGGTTATCTGACGGAGGCGGCCAATCGCGGCGTCCCCCTTCAGGAGGCCATGCAGCAATCCCTGCACAAATCGGTCGCCCAGGCGGCAAGCTATTACAACAATGCGGAGAGAAAGAACGGGCGTGCTGCGCGCCTTGTCATATAGCAAACCTGCTGTACGGCCGCGTCAGGCTGACGCGTCCTGGCGCGCCATTCCGGCTCGCTCTTTGCAAAAAAGCCTCGGCTCCGGCTCTGATTTCATGGCCTGAAACGCGCCCAGATCGCCGCCGAGCGCTCCGCACTTGCCGCCACGATTGGCGAAGGATTCTTCGGCCGAGGCTCTATCGAGATGCATTTGGCGGTTTGGGGACCGTGGCCTTAATGAGGAAACGACAGAAACGACGGCTCCCCGAGCACGGAGCGGCTGTGTCATCATCGCGCTCGGCCGCCGGGCATGCTGCTTCAATAGGCGGCCGAGGCTACGACCTGACGAGCCGGAGGGACACAGGCTCTGCGGGGGCCATCATAGGGCTGGTAGCTGTTGTCCTGTGCGCGATAGGACTGGTACCGGGCCGCGCATGCCGCCGCTGCGGCACCGTCTGCTGCCCCGACTTCCTCTAGCCTCGGAGCCGATACGGCCGTCGTCACAGACGCGGTAAACGGCGAGGTGCAGGCTTTTGTCTGTCCGCTATAGGCCCGGTAGCTGTTGGTGGCGGGATCAAACGATCGGTAATGGTCTGCGCACCATTCGAGGTGCTCGGCCGACAGCTGTGGCATCGGCGGCTCCGGTTCCGGTGGCACATCCGCCTGGATACGAGCTGTGATCGCGGGCTTCGGCGCGTCGGTGACATAGCTGGAAAAAGCTGCGGGGACGCGCTCGTAATTCTGACTGGCAACGTCGACGCGTACGGGTTTCGTCGTCCAGAGATCTGGTGACGAGAGGCTCCCGACCGTGCGGGTCTCGGGATCGGCCAGCACAACGGAGGCGACTGAGCCGGCAGCAATGCACACGCCGATAGAACTAGCTATACCGAACGCAAGGGAAGCGACGGCCTTCATGATCCCATATCCCTACTTGTTTCGAAGATGACCGATCTGGTCAGTTGATGACCTGGATGACCTTGCGGGAAGACGGTTCCACGATGACGCGCTCGTCGTTCACGATCGCATAGGCATAATTCGGGTTCTCCGGAACCGGCGTCACGACTACCGTTTGCGGCAGTGGCTGGCCGACGACCACCTTCTCCTCGATGATGACGCGGGTCGACGGAGCCGGGGCTTCCTGGACATAGGTGACGACCTTCTGCGGCGGCGGATCAATTGCTGCGCCGACGATTGCGCCAGTCACACCGCCGACTGCCGCACCGACCAGACCGCCGACAATCGCGCCGGTGACGGCCCCGCCTGCAGCCCCATTGACGGTGGACGACTGGGCGAAAGCTGCGCCCGACATCAGGGCTGCCGAAACGAGTGCTCCTGCGACGATTCTGTGAAACATTTCATCCTCCTTTGTGATGCGRCCAACCGACCGCAGCCAAAGAACGGTCGATTATGCACTCTGTTCCACGCATCGGACTTTGGTCCGGGGGCAGGATTTCTGAACGATCCAACTCAAGGTTCCCCAAACCAGCGATTCCAGCGCCCCATTGAAGCCTTGGACCAATCAGCGATCATAACGGAGTCGCTCCAAGGGCCTGCATAGTGCCGAATGCCGCCCTGGTGGCATAGCGGCAACCCCCAAACGTCTCGTATATGTGCGCGCATTTGCAGCCTGGCTGCTCGTGCCTCAACAGCCCGTACGCGCCGGACTGCGCGATGTAACGTCGGTCGCTGAGCACCGCGAAACGCCATGCTTTGAAGCTGCAGTCGACCTGCGAAAGTCCGGTATCGCGCATCCATTGCAACTGGTTTTCAACCGAGGAGCAACGATCGTGGGACATGCGCTCGTGGGGCTGGTTTCTGCCAGACGAGCAGAATGACGCTGCCGGTTGGGCCACTCGCGGATGACCGGTAATCAGGCGTTGTTGGCTTGGGGCTGATCTGGCGATCGGTGTCCGCGATCGCTTCGGATAACGGCATCCAGGTCGGTGTCAGTTGCAGCTTACGCATCCACCCGAGCATAGGAACTGGCTACACACCCGCTGCGCCCTACTCGTTTTCATCTGCCAAGGAGAGTACGTCGCGCCACCGTTTCGGATATCCTGCAACGATAAGATGATGCATGCCGGATATGATAAGCCGTTTAGAGAGCACATCGGGATCGAAAGCAGCGATTTGCGTTTCGCGAGCATAGTGCCGGAGCGTATAGGTGCACATTTCCTCCCAGCTGCGGCGCGCACCCACGGGCTCGTCGGCTAGATGCGGGCGGTATCGATCAATCAGTTCATCCAGCGTCAATGTGGCCTCCCACCTCCGGCAGCGTCAAGGCAGCGATCCATCTG
>NZ_JBFUBG010000130.1:0-12102 GCF_056405875.1 Rhizobium sp. P1_E6
CATCAGCCGAGTTGCTGCTTGAGCAGGGAATTGTGATGGTTCATCAATTCGCTAACAGAAACAATGCCAAGAGCCTTCATTAGTGACGTCGAATTGTCCAGCTCTCTGAGTTCTGAACTCCGTTTTCACCCTTATGAAGCAAGGCCCCGCTGTCACTTACCCTCGATCAGGACCTCATTGACGCGATGACCTAGTCCATGCAGAGAATTGGGCTCCCCGATATCAAGGCGGTTTCCGAATTTCGAGAAGATAGATTTTCGCAACGGATGTGGCCACCTCAACAAGGCCCATATGGCGTTTTCGCCTTCTCGGAGTCCTGCTGGCTGAACGCCTTGCGCGTTTCTCGATCTAGCCTATGTGACATGCAGTTACGACGAGGGAAAGGAGGCCCGCGAGCAGGCCTCCTTCTGGCGTTTACATGGCTGCGCCCCCGGATACGATAAGCGTCTCGCCCGTGATCCAGCTCGCCTCGTCAGATGATAGGAAGGATAGGTAAGCGCCTCTAGGAGGCAGTCAATTTGCAGGCCGGAAGTGAATTCGCTGTCGCCGACTCCCACTCCGATGCCATCGCAGGCCGACTATACAGGTGCTGCATAAGTCCTATTCGGCACCGTCGCCTACCGACTGATTTACCTCGTCAATAACTTCTCCTTCGACGCCAACGATGGCGACCAACAGAAGGAATTGCGAATATGGGTAAGCTGAGTGGAAAGACAGCCCTGGTGACCGGAGGGAGCAGCGGCATCGGTCTGGCAATCGCCAGGCTCTTTGTCGAAGAGGGCGCGTACGTCTACATCACGGGCCGCCGTGAAGGACAGCTCGAAGCAGCAAAGGCCGAGATCGGTGGAAGCATTGCAGGTGTGCAGGCCGACTTGACTAAGCTCGATGAGCTCGATGACCTGTTCGCCCGCATCAAGTCCGAAAAGGGCAGCCTCGACGTTGTCGTCGCGAATGCTGGCATGGTCGAACTTCAGACGATCGCAGAGGCTACGCCGGAGCACTTCGATCGTACTTTCACAACGAACGCGCGCGGGACCTACTTCACCGTGTCGAAGGCCATCCCGCTGCTGTCAAAGGGGTCATCGATCGTGCTCGTCGCCTCCGGCATGCACTTGAAGGGCTTCCCTGCCTACGGCGCTTATGCGGCCACCAAGGCGGCGATCCGTTCGTTCGCTCGCACGTGGGCCGCTGAACTGAAAGGCGAGGGTATTCGCGTCAATACACTCAGCCCCGGCCTTATCGAGACCCCCATCATTGCTTCGCAGTTCCCCGACCAGGAGCAGGCCGATGGTGTGCGCGCTTACTTCCGGGAGATAGCGCCGCTGGGTCGTGTGGGCGAACCGATCGAAATGGCGAAGGCCGCGCTTTTCCTCGCGTCGAGCGACAGCAGCTATTCGACGGGCATCGATCTCGTCGCCGACGGCGGCATCACCTCGCTTTAAAACGAGTTCGGCAATGCGTGGCGCCACTTGGCGCCGCGCTTACTGCCTACCGCCGATCTTCGAGATGACGAAGTCCACGAAAGCGCGAGCAGCAGGCTTCGGTGCTTGGCCGCTCGGGAACAGCGCATGCGCTGAGATCTCGCCAATGTCCCAGTCCGTCAGCAGTCTCACAAGGCTTCCATCATTGATTTCCTTCTCCAGGCTGGGAAGACTGGCGACTACTATGCCGAGTCCGGTAGCGCCTGCGTTGACGGCAACTTCTGCTCCGGTGATCGCCAGGTTCCCGCTAATCTGCGTCGAGACCTCGCGACCTTCCTTCTTAAATGTGATGCTTTTTCCCGCCGCTGGTCCGGCAACGACGAAATCGTGAGCTGCGAGATCCGAGGGTGAGAGAGGCGTTCCCTTGCGTTCGAGATATGAGGGTGCCGCAGCCGCGACGAGCGGCCACGTTCCAACGCGGCGGGCGAGGGCGCTGCTGTCTGAAAGCTTTCCGAAGCGCAGGACGATATCGACGTTTTCAGAAATTAGATCCTGCCGACGGTCATCGATCACCAGCTCGATCCGAAGATTCGGATGCTGGCCGGCGAAATCCGGGAGGTTCGGAACAAGGATCCGCGAGGCCACGATCGACGACACGCCGACTCGCAGCGTTCCGCGTAGCTCCCCGGTACCACGGACTGCGAAGTCCGCTTCTTCAAGCGCTTCCAGGATGGGCTTGATTCGCGCAAGATAGTCTGCGCCGGCTTCGGTCAACGTCACAGCTCGCGTCGTTCTGACGAATAGGGTGGCGCCGAGCTGCTCCTCAAGGATGGCGATGATGCGTGATGCGGTCGGCTGCGTTAGATTGTGTTCGCGAGCAGCCTGCGAGAAGCTTCCGGTCGCGGCTACCCGGACAAAGAGTCGAAGCGCGGATAATTGGTCGGACATCGTAACTCCACTCACAGACGCCCGACGCCCTTTTGACATCAAGGAGTTGGCCTGCGTTGCCGAAAGGTAGGGGGTCGCGAGCACCGCGTCAAAAGACTCTACCGCTGAAAATACCACGAAGCATGCCGAGGGTTGGAAACAACTCCTTCGGGTTCAGGCGTTGGGTGAAATCCGGGTCGACGTCCGCGTAGGCCACGGTGCCGGATTTGTCGATGACGAAGCGGCCGGGAATAGCGAAAACCGCGTGATCTCTGAGCAGCTCGGCCGACAGCGCGGGATGCTGGACGGCCAGTTGCAGAGGGATCTGCCAGCGGAGACCGTATAACTCCCCGACTCTGCCGTCTTCATCGATCAGTAGCGGGTAGCTCAGCCCAAGTTCGCGCGAGGCCTCCGCAAGCTCTTCCCGGCTGCCAGACGAAACGCCGAAGATTGATGCTCCGTGTTTCCGGATATCATCCGCAGCGGCCTCCACGGCGGCGAGCTCCGCCTTGCAGCAACTGCACCACGTTCCACGAATGAAGACAGCCAAGAGCGGCCCTCCGGCCAGAGCTCTTTTCGACGACCGTGTGTTGCCGTCACTGTCCTTCAGAGAGAAGGCTGGCGCTGGTTCTCCGGCCAAGAGGAGCCGTGAAGATCGGCCATGAGCAAGCACAGCCGCAATGCCGCTTCTGGCGGCGTCGGTGTTGGACTGTATTGGTGAATTCGAAGGCTCGGCTGTTGCCGAGGTCGGATACTTTTCCATGCGCCGAAGGTAATGAATGGCGCGAAAGTGAATAGCAGTTGTTAGCGGATAGGTCATATTCGGGAGACGTATGGGCGGCTCAATAAACTCATTCGCTTGCCCTAACATATGCTCACGAGTGACCTGCCCGGACGAACCTGGGAGCACGGCTTTCCACCATCTGGCACGGCCAATCACCCTACCACCGGAAGCAACTAGGAAATCGGCCACAGGCCAGTGGTTTAAGTCAGATCGCCCGGCAGCAACAGGCACTAGTGTGTAAACGCGCCCGGACGGTTTTCCGGGCGCAGCACGGTGGCGTTCGCCCGCTTGGTAGCCTGATCTCGCAGATCTGCAAGGCGATGGGAGGTCGACGAGACGCCGAGCTTGGCTCCGTTCTGGGTTTCAAATGAGCTGATGAGAAGTTCACGCACAGCAGGGTCGTCGGCCTCGGTGCTGAGGCGGAGCTTCAATTCCGACACCATGTTCTCCTCGTATCCTCTCGAAGTCAGATAGCGCAGTCGCTGATCCCTACAAAGCACAAAAAGCCGCTCAGTGGATCGGAGCCGAAGATCCACGTGAGCGGCCAGTTGCTGTTTCGAACAGTTAGTGGAACGGAACCCAGAGGGTCTTTATTTCCGCGTTGAGCAGACCAGACTTTACAGTCGGGTCGTCGGTGCCGATCTTGGTAGCTTCTTCGAGGCTGTCGACTTTCAGGATTGTAAAGCCGCCGTCTTCGAGCTTGCCGTTAAGGCCGCCTTCTTCCTTCATGAAAGGACCACTCAGTACGACCAGACCCTTGTCATGCAGGGAGCTGACGTAAGTCACGTGGTCCATGAAGCCAGGCTGCTCGTTGTAAGGGGTGCCATCGACCCACTTAGGGCCCGGTCTCTGGAAGACGACGTAGTAATGGGGGCCTTCTGCATCGATCATTTTACTCTCCGTCGAGCGCTGCTGCTGGGGTTTTGAATTGCGGTTGCGTAGTAAAAATAAGCCTGCGGGCTGAACTCGGTAGCAGGCGGCACCGCATATCATTCATACGAAAGGCGAATGAGCCGAGCCGAATTTCTGCCGCGGTCAGGCGATCGGGCGGAAGCCCGAAAGGTGACCCAGATCACCTTCAAGCCGAACTGGAGCAAACATGCGAAGGCCGTCCCTTTCCGGCGAAACGACGACATGCTTGCCGTCATGCTGGCAGGACTGATCGTCTTCTCGGGCAACGACATTACCGACAATCTCGCAGACAAGGCCCGCCGCCTCGGCATTCCGGTCTGGCAGGCACGAAAAGACGGCGCGTGAGTGCCGGATCCCGGGGAACTCTATGCGGGAGGCCTGGCGCTCGTGCCAGTGTCTATCGGCCCGCCTGTTTTCTGAAATTCGCGATCATGTTCGCCGAAACATCCTGCGCGCAACACAGCGGCGCATTACCGCCCCCCTTGCTGTAGGCGCTTCTTCGGCCACACGGTGTCCACGGCGAACGGTATTGTAGCGGCAGGCGCGTGCCCAATCCTGTCGTGGCCGAAGCGGCCTACCATAACACCGACGCTTTCGCGAAATGTAAAAATCTTTTCGCGGCGAGGGAATAGAGCACTCGGCCTATCCGTATACGTCAACATGAAAGACAGAAAACGTAGGTTCGACATGTTCGGCCAAATGGCGGTTCCTGGCCACCGCATCCGCTTTCCTGCCCGTTGCCTTCCGAGGACATCCGACACCCCTTCCGCGATCGGGACTCTTTCCGAACTCTCGCCGTTTCAGGGGCGCCCTCGCTTCCCCTGATCGTCACCAATATCGGCCACCTGCCGCGCTCGGTGTCATTGGCGAGTGCAACGCGAAACCAAGTGACATTCCAAGGAGATGACCATGGATCGTACTGATCAGCAGGCCATAGAAGGCCTGTTTTCCAAGCTTGCCCATGTCGAGCAGCAGTCCGGCCATCGTGACGCGGATTCCGACCGCGTCATCAAGGACCGGATCGCACAGCAGCCCGGCGCACCCTATTATATGGCGCAGACCATCGTCGTGCAGGAACAGGCACTCGAAGCCGCACAGCGCCGGATCGAGGAGCTGGAAGACCAGAATGCGCGGGGCCAGAGTGGTCAGCAGCGTGGCGGGTTTTTCTCATCAATGTTTGGGAACAACTCAGCGCCACAGCGCCCGATGTCGCAGGCGCCCGCATACGGTCGAGCCTCTGCTGAATCCCCATGGGGCGGCCAGCCGGGCATGATGGCGCGCGGCGGTGGTGGTGGCTTCCTCGCCGGTGCCGCGCAGACTGCGATGGGCGTTGCAGGTGGCGTCCTGCTCGGCAATGCGATCGCCGGCATGTTTGCCGGCAATGAGGCTCAGGCCGCGCAATCTGACGCTTCCGAGCCCGAAGCCGCCGACGAGGGCATGGATTTCGGCGGAGACGAGGACATCTGAGTCGACCGCTCGAATGTCGAGCCGCCGGGCGCCTCCCATCCTCCCAAGCTCCGGCGGCTCGACGCCATAAATAGCCATTGACCGACCTTGGAAGAGCGGTTTGGTGATGGAAGCGTGCGCGCTACGACCACGCAAGCATCATCTTATTCCATGTACGTCCGTTTTTGGCGACGACGACCCGTGTCGAGAAGTGCGAATGTTGCCGACCGCCGGCGAGGTCAACCCTCGCGCGGGTGGCGATGTAGTCTGCCGGTGGGATCGAGTACCTGCTGCTGCGGTACTTGGTCGGCCCTAAGCGCGCGGTCACGCGGAAATTGGAGGCAAGCATGGTCGTTTGGCTCCTTGATCGGATCTCGAACGCGCACATTGGCTTATGACTTCGTGACCCCTTCGAAAGCCCGTCAGCTGTCGCTCCGACGGTCCGCCCCATTCCGAAGCGTTTCCAAGCACCAACGCGGTGGCTGCTCGGCCCCGTCCTGTATTGTGAAACGCCTGTCATGACGAGAAGTCGCGGGAAGAAAGTTGCCTGCCAGTGAGCGACCAAACGGGCTGGGCAGATCTTCTCTTGCGACCAGCACACAAAGCCCCGCCACAGCCACTATGGCGCTTGCTGAAACGAACACAGCCCGGGCATCACCGCCCGGGCTGGCGCGGTTTTGGCTCTGATCAGAATTCCGACCATTCCTGCTGCAGCTTGTTGAGCGCTGCATTGCCGCGTGCGGCAGCCGCCGGGCGAGAGACAGGCGCTGACGCTCTAACCGGGGCTAGCGCCAATGTCCTGGAAGGACCCAACGCACGGTGTCCGGCGGTCGCTGTTCCTCCATCGCCGGTCTGGAAAGTGCCGAGCAATTCGCCCAGACGGCTGCTTTCTTGCGCGAGACCTGTGCCGGCGGCGTTCATCTGCTCGACCATTGCGGCGTTCTGCTGCGTCGCCTGGTCCATATGATTGACTGCGCTGTTGATCTCCGACAATCCCATAGACTGCTCTTGGGCGGCAGTAGCGATAGCGTCCATGTGCTGGTTGATCTGCTGCACGAGTTCTGCAATTGCGGTAAGGCCTTCGCCGGTGTCGTTGACCAGGCGTACGCCCTCGCTGACAGCGACCTCTGAATTGCCGATCAGGCTTTTAATCTCCTTCGCGGCACCGGCGGAGCGCTGCGCCAGCTCGCGCACTTCCTGAGCGACGACGGCAAAGCCCTTGCCGGCTTCACCGGCACGTGCAGCTTCCACCCCGGCATTCAAGGCCAGCAGATTGGTCTGGAAAGCGATTTCGTCGATGACGCCGATAATCTGGCTGATCTGCCTGGAAGACTGCTCGATCTTGCCCATGGCGCTGACCGCATTGTTAACGACCTGGCTTGAGTTTTCCGCGCGAGACCGGGCACCGCGCACGAGATCGCGGGCGTCTCCGGCACGCTGGGAGGTCGACCGCACATTGGCTGTGACCTCCTCCAGTGCAGCGGCCGTTTCCTCGAGCGAAGCGGCTTGCTGTTCAGTCCGCTTGGAGAGATTGTCGGACGCTTGCGAGATCTCGACGCTGCCGCTGCTGACCAATGACGCAGCCTGACCGACGCCCCGCATGGCGTCGCGAAGCTGCTTGACTGATGTATTGAAGTCGTGACGGAGTGCCTCGAACTGCGACGCGAGAGCCGTATCGATTTCACAGACGAGGTCGCCGGTTGCGAGACGGCGCAGGCCTGCAGCGAGCGAGCCTGTTGCCTGTATCAAGCGTTCTTCGGCTTCGGCCTCGGCGCGCCGCTGCACCTCGATACGCTCGCGCTCTGCGGAAACCCGTGCCTCTGCCGTTTGCTTTTCAAGTGCCTTATTGCGGATAGCAGCCTGCTGGAAGACTTCGACGGAGCGAGCCATTTCGCCAATTTCGTCACGGCGAGCGATACCGGCCACCTCGATCTTCAGATCGCCCTGCGCCAAGGCCGCCATCGACTGCGTGATGACGCCGATCGGCTTGGTGACGCGGAAGATGATGACGCAGATGCCGACAACACTGACGGTAGCAGCGGTGAGGAAGATCAACGTATAGAGAATGAGCTGGGCGAATGCCTGAGACTGGCTGGCCGCGGCTGCAGCCACCATGCCGTCCGCTGCAGCGGCCGCAGTATTGGTGATGAAGAGAAGGGCGTCATTGCCCATCGGCCGCCAAACGTCGAGGGACATCGGCGCCATTTGGCCTGCAGAAAATGTTTCGAGAAGTGCCGCGCGCTTGGGAGCAAAATCGCCCCCGAAATAGCCGGTCTCTGTGGCCTGGTAGGCGTCCTTTATGATCTGCAGCGTGTCCTTGTGGTTCACGAGGACGCCGACCTGCTTCCAGGCAAAGGCTACGGCATAATCGTTGAGCTGGATCTTGCCGAGCTCCGCAGCTGTCATCGTCGCGCCTGCGCCAAGCGTGATATTGAGCTGGAGGTTCGATGCCCCCGCAAGCGCACGCGTTGACCATGCCAATGAGCGGATCTGGATCATTGCCGTCATCGACGGATCGCTTTCGCGGATTCGGGCTTCGATTGCTGTCGAGCCGGTTTCCAGCGCCGTCAGCAGCTCCTGTCCGAGGTTAAGGGCATTGTCCTGCAGTCCGGCGTCACGGTCTGCCAGCTTTTTCGTCAACTGATCATCAAGCTTTGCCCGAAACGCCAGCACCCGGTCAAACGTGTTCATGACGTCGGCAATCTGCGCTTTGATCGCGTTGTCGTCGATATCGGCATAGATCGCCTTGGCGCTAGCCATGGCGCTGTCCACCAGCCCGCGATCCTTTTTCAGCGAAGCCAGCGTGCCGGCGAGTGCGTCGATTTCCATGTTTGCTGCGGATGAACCATCACCGCGCTCGTTGCGAAAGGTCGCAAGTGTCTGGAAAAGTGCGCGGTCAAGAGCGGTCAGCTTCGATACGTCGCGGAAAACCTGCTCTTTGTTATATGCGTCCATCGCGGATGACGCGGTGAGCACACAGATCACCGCGCTCAGAAGAAGGAATATTCCAACCAGGATATTACGGATCGATAAAATCACAGTCGCCTCACTTGCGTTGCGGCTGACGTCTCGCTGGTGCGCGCACGACAGCTGAATGTGCTGGAACCGCTCGCGTCGATGCTTCAAAAAAGACAATCCGCTGGCCGCCGAGTTCTTACTCGTTCGCAGGCTCATCATGGCCAGGTCCAATAGTGTCGCAGGATAAATCTGGTTTCATTGAAACAGCATTAAGAAAATTAGAAATGTGAGCGCAATTGCGCGCAATAGAGCAGGAGCGGCCTTTCACGATCGCGCGGTCAGGATTTTGAGCGAAGTCAATCTCTCGGCCGAGATTGCCCGGTCGGTCGCCGGCAAGACGACACGCAGGATTGCGATCGGTACCGTTTATGCGGCGATGATCGGGGTGCTGCCGGTGTTCCTGTCGCGCATTGCCCGCAAATATCCCGATATCCGGAACTGGAGCCGTCGTGAAAGCCCGCTTCACGTGGGCAAAAGCTGTGAGCATGACGCTGGACCTGCGTCTAGGGGCGGTGGGGGTTTCCTCTGGTTCGCACCGACTCCGAAAGCAGTGGATAACATCTGCAACTCGCTGCCACTGAGAGGGCATCGGGATAAATTGTCGTCTGGATTCTCGACCTGATGAGATTTCGTGACATCATTCAAGTTCATTCACGCGGCTGATCTTCACTTGGGGAGTCCTTTTCGCGGGCTCTCCGTCAAGGACGAGCAGCTTGCTGCGATTTTCGCGAAGGCAACCAGAGAAGCATTCTCGCTTCTGGTCAGTCGCGCGATCGAACTTTCGATCGACTTCATGATCATCGCGGGAGACATCTACGACGGGGACTGGAAGGACAACAAGATCGGCCTGTTCTTCAATCGTGAAATGGGCAGGCTCCAGCGGGCAGGTATTCCTGTCTTTCTGCTCCGCGGCAACCACGATGCAGCAAGCGTGATCACGAAGACGATCACGCTCCCGGCCAATGTGCATGAATTTTCGACAAGCAAGCCCGGCACATTCCGGATCGAGGAGAAGAAGGTCGCCCTTCATGGCCAGGGTTTCACAGACCGGGCGGCTTTCGATAATCTGGCAATCACCTATCCATCTCCCGTTGGTGGCTGGTTCAACATCGGGGTCCTGCACACCTCGATGACCGGAAGAAACGGCCATGAATCCTATGCGCCATGTTCGGTCGATGACCTGCGGTCCAGAGCCTACGACTACTGGGCGCTCGGCCACGTCCACGAATTCGAAATCGTCTCTAACGACCCGCTGATCGTCTATCCGGGAAACCTTCAGGGCAGGAGCATCCGCGAACAAGGAGCAAAAGGCGCCGTGCTTGTGGCGGTGAATGACGGTATCGCTTCAATCGAAAGGCTGGTCGTCGACAGTGCTCGTTTTTCCGCCATTGCGGTTGAGATTGGCGAGGAGGATTTGCCGATTGATGTCTTGCGCAAGGTCGAAGAGACAGCGCGGCGCCTGTCCGATGAATTCGACGAACGACCGGTCGCAGCACGCGTTCGATTTACGGGCACCTGTGCCTTTTACCTCGACATCGCCGGCAAACGGCTTCAGTGGCAGGACGAGGTTCTGGCGGCGTGCCAGCGAGCCTATGAAGATCTCTGGATCGAAAAACTCGAGCTGAAGCTCGCCTTGCCAATCTCCGTCGAGGCCCTCGTTCCAGCCGCATTCGGATGTTCGGTGATTGCTGACGGCGACGATGCCCCAATGTTTGCAGAGATCGATGCCGTTGTTGCAGAGATCGTCACGAAATTGCCCGGTGGCTTGGCAACCGAAGATCTGCCACTCGGGATATCGAACGTCGATTTGCTCAAGGAGGCGCGCGAGCTTCTTTTGGCTCGAATGACGTCTGCAGGTTGAGACATGCGCTTCGATAGACTGGATCTGCTGCGATACGGTTCTCTGTCCAACCGTTCTCTGTCGTTTCGACCGGGCGCCAAACTTCATATCGTCTACGGCCCGAACGAGGCCGGCAAATCCACGGCTCTGCGTGCCCTGTCCGATCTACTGTTTGGGTTTGCCAATGAAGTCGCGGGTCTGCACCGGTTTGAGCCGCCGCACCTGAGGGTCGGAGCAACGCTGACGAGGCGAGATGGCGCATCCCTCAGTTTCCGGCGTCGTAAAGGCCGCAAGGCAACGTTGGTGTCGGGCTCGGACGACGAGAAGGCTCTCGCCGACGACATCCTGGCTCCCTTCCTCGGCTCCGTGAGCCGAAGGGTCTTCGAGCAGGCGTTCGGTATGGATTCGGCGCGGCTGCGGCAAGGCGGGCTCGAGATGACTGAGGGTGACGGCGAAATCGGGCGCATGTTGTTCTCCGCAGCCTCCGGATTTACGGGTCTGACCGAGTTGCGTGCGAAAATCGAGTCAGAGGCCGATGCCATATTTGGTTCGAGGAAATCAAAGGATCGAAGCTTCTATCAAGCGCTCGACCGCCATGAGGCGGCACGCCACTCCGAAAAAGGCAACGAACTTAGAGCGCCCGATTGGAAACGTCTGACCGATGAGTTTCGGCTGGTCGAGGGTCAACTCCTTGCACTCGACGGCGAACGCTTAGAAACCAAGACACGCCTCGATCGATTGCAGCATCTGCGCACACTCGAACCACTGGTGGCGGACGTTGACATCGAACTCATTGCTCTGAGTCAATTCGATGAGATCAGCACCGTTTCCGATGAGGTCGAACGCCGCTTGGCGGAGTTGCTCGCAACTCTTGATACCATTGCCGCGCAAGAGGCAGCCGCCGGAGACGCGCTCGAGCGCATCGAGACCGAACTCAATTCACTCAGTCCCGAACCGCTCTTCCTCGCGCAAGGCGATCGGATACTTGCCCTTTTTGCTCAGAAGGGGGCGTATGCCCAGGCGAGGGGCGACATTTCCCGGGTGAAAGCGGAGGTGGCTGACTTTGATCTCGATCTCGCCGGTCTCGGCCGCCGGGCCGGGCATATTGGATCGATCGAAGCACTTGTCGAGGCCCAGCCTACGGACGCTCAGATCGCGCAGCTGAACACCCTCGTTCGCGAGGGAAATGAATTGCGGCGAGCGGCAGCTGATCTTCGACAACGGCTGGAGCAGCAGGCAGCCGATCTACGTCGAATGGAGCGCGACGACGGCGCTGGCGAATTTCGTGATGTCCGAGCGCTTCAGGAACGGTTTGCTGCCCTTCAACCAGATATCCGGATCCTGCAAGGAGAAGATCAGGCGGATGTCGCAGCGGCTCGCATCCGCCTTGATATTGCGGAGGCAAAGGGCCGGCTGATTCCGCCGGTAGTTGATCTCGAGATTCTCTTGTCCAGTCCGTTGCCGGATGAGGTGGAGCTGGAAAAACACCGACCGGCTCTTGTCGCTGCAGCTGACAAAGTGGCTCGCTCGCAAGAGAGATTGGTCGAGCGATGCCTCGAGCGCGATGAGGTCACAGGGCAGCTCCAGGAACTCGAAAGCGACGGACAACTCATCACGCGGGGGATGATCGAGGAGGCAAGGGCGGTGCGCGACGCAGCCTTGGTCGAGTTCCGACAAGGCGGACCGTGGGACGACGTGCTTTCCGGCACCATCGTTGCAGCAGACGAGCTCGCGGACGGGGCACTGTCCCAGGC
>NZ_JBFUBG010000131.1:0-12075 GCF_056405875.1 Rhizobium sp. P1_E6
GGGCAGGCGGCGGCGCAACATCAGGAGAGGCTGCCGGGGTCGTCTGTGCGTAAACGGCACTGAAAAGAGAAAGCAGCATCATGATGCTGCAGATGCCGATCGCTGAAATTCGCCGCATGCCCGCCTCCGGTTTCGTACGTCAGGCATTTATGCAAGCGCCGCAGCGGAAAAGCCAGACGAACAAACGGTCTAGCTGATCATGGTCAAAAGAAAGCCGCCGGCCTCGCGGCCGGCGGCTCATCACAGCAGAACAATATGTTTCGCCTATTTGTGCGGCTTCTCGGCATGGCCGCCGAAGCCGGCGCGCATGGCCGAAAGCACCTTGTTGGCGAATTCATCCTGGTCGCGCGAGGAGAAACGGCCATGGAGTGCGGCACTCAGCACCGGCGTCGGCACGCTTTCGTCGATAGCGGCCATGATCGTCCAGCGCCCTTCGCCGGAATCCGAAACACGACCCGCATATTGGGTAAGGACGGGATCCTTGTGCAGCGCATCGGCCGTCAGGTCGAGCAGCCAGGAGGTGATGACGCTGCCGCGGCGCCAGACTTCGGAAATTTCCGGCAGGTTGAAATCGTACTGATAGAATTCCGGGTGGGAGAGCGGCGCCGTCTCGGCATCCGCCTCATGCGTCAGGGCGCCGACATTGGCGTGCTTCAAAATGTTGAGGCCTTCGGCATAGGCGGCCATGAGGCCATATTCGATGCCGTTATGTACCATCTTGACGAAATGGCCGGCACCATGCGGGCCGCAATGCAGGAATCCCTGCTCGGCGGTGCTGAGAGCCGCAGCTTCAGCCGTGCGGTTCGGCGAGGCTTCCGTGGTGCCATCGCCCGGCGCCAACGTCGCGAAGATCGGTGAAAGATGCTGCACGATGCCCTTTTCGCCGCCAATCATCAGGCAGTAGCCGCGCTCGAGGCCGAAGACGCCACCGCTGGTGCCGACGTCGACATAGTGAATGCCCTTGGTGATGAGCTCCGCCCCGCGGCGGATATCGTCGTGATAGTAGGAATTGCCGCCGTCGATCAGGATATCGCCGTCATGCAGCAGCGGAAGAAGCGTTGCAATCACCTTGTCGGTGATGGCCGCCGGCAGCATCAGCCACACCGCACGCGGGCGCGCGAGCTTCGAGACGAATTCTTCGAGCGAGGCGCTGCCCTCGGCACCGAGGCCGACAAGCTCGGTTACGCTTTCGGGCTTGGCGTCATAAACCACGCACTCGTGGCCGCCCCGCATCAAGCGCTGGACCATGTAATTGCCCATACGGCCCAAACCTACCATGCCAAGCTGCATCTGAAATCTCCTGGGATTTAAATCGATATGATTCCGGAAATTAGCACCCGCATCGTGACAGGCAAGCGAAGTCTCTGTCACAAAGGCGAATGCGTCTGTTGCATCTTGCGCAGGGCTCTACCTCTCGCGCCTCCTACCTTGCCGTCTTTGAAGAGCAATTCCAACCCTTCAAAAGCAGATAGCCGCCTCATCGGCGGCTATCTATGTCCATCGAGCGGTCTCTTGGATGYCGTCAGCCGCGGCCAGTCTCTCGCACCAGATGCACGATGCCAGCCGGATTAAGGATCCAGCCACCGCGGAGGCTGGAGGGCAACGGCTCGATGGGATCGCAGCGCGGAACACCGGCCTTCTCCAGATGCTCCGCGGCGCTGTCGAAGTCAGGCGTCATGAATTCCAGCCAGAGCTCGGCCTGGCTCATGGTCGGCACCTTGTCGATCCAGAGCCGGATCGGCCCGAGTTCGAAGGAGACATCCTCCCCTTCGATTTCCTTCAGCTGCACAACGTCGCGGTAAAAGGAAATAGTGGCCTCATACTGATGCGCCGGAACCTTCATCGCAACGTCGACGCCGCCATAGATCAAATCGCTCATGGCACTTCCTCTCAACCTTCCTGCGCTTTGGCCTGCTCGCCGCGCATCTCGCTGAGGAACATGCCGTCGCGCAGGTTGATGCCGTATTCGACAAAGGCCTTCATGCAGCAGAACATCTGCGTCCAGCCCTCCAGGTTCTGGTAGGTTCCGCGCCGCCCCGGCTCATCCTCGCGCCAGCCGTCTTCGGCGATAGTCACCATGGTGCCACCATCATCAAGCGGTTTGAAATTCATCTCCACAAGCGTCTTATAAGGCTTCTTCTCCTCGTCCGTGGCGCCATCCCAGCGCAGCACGATCTTGCTGTCGGGCACGAGCTCGACCACCTCGACCGGCACATCCTTCCACCAGGTAACCGTCGTGCCCTGCACAAGCGGCGCGCTCGCTCCGCCGACCGTTGTGAAATAGCCCGACAGGCTCTTCGGATTGACGACCGCATCGAAGACATCAGCCACCGGGCGGCCGATACGGCCCGAGACGCGAATATTGAGGGACATGTGACTTCCTCCTCTTCCCCGTTGTATCTCGCCCAATTATGTTATAAAAACATAACATGTCAAGCGAATCGGATGACGACCCCATTTTCAAGGCGTTGGCGCACCGCCGCCGCCGCGACATTCTCGACCTTCTGAAGGATGCACCCCGCACAACCGGTGCGCTTTGCGAAGCCTTTCCCGAGATGGACCGCTGCACCGTCATGCAGCATTTGAAGGTGCTCGAAGAAGCTGATCTGGTCATAGCCAGGAAGGAAGGCCGGGAGCGCTGGAACCACCTGAACAGCCTGCCGATCAAGCAGATCCATGACCGTTGGATCAGCGCCTATGCCGGGCATGCGCTCTCCATCCTGGACCGGCTGAAAAGCGAACTCGACACTCCCTCGCTTTAGTGAGCTTTGCTGCCCTGGGGTACTGCCTATCACCGTCGGATATGTTCTTTGGGTGCGCACCTTCCTTGCCGACGGCAGCGATGTACGGCTGGTCACAACGCTCGGCTGAGCCTGCAGAATTTCTGCATCCTGCTGCATAAATTATAGGTTGTCCTGCCGAAGCTGATGGCAAGGATTGGAGGAGCCCGCTCGCCCGCATTGTCGGGTCCAAGGGCTATCACGACCAGATCTTTGAGGATGGTCCTTACCCGCTCCAAGGCCGCTGATCCGGTACGGCAAAACGGGCGCCGAAGCGCCCGTTTCCTTAAGCGGTCTTGTCCCAGACCGGCGCCAATCCATCCGGATTGACAATTCGGCCATTGGCCCGTGCCAGCGCCTGGATCTCCGCCATCTCATCCGCCGTCAGCGCGAAATCGAAGATCGCCGCATTTTCGTTCGCCCGCTCTTCCGAGACAGTCTTGGACAGCGCAATGACATCCTGCTGCACGATCCAGCGCAGCACGATCTGGGCGACCGACTTGCCGTGACTGGCCGCAATCTCCTGCAGCACCGGATCTTTCAGCACCTTGCCGTCGGCCATGGCATAGTAGGCGGTGACAGACATATCGAGCTGGCTCGCAGCGCGGAGCACCGGCGTCTGGTCGAGATAAGGATGATATTCGACCTGATTCGTGACGATGGGCAGGCTGCTGAGCTTGACGGCCTCTCGCATCAGGCCGGTGTTGAAGTTCGACACGCCGATGTGGCGCACCTTGCCTGCCTTTGCGACTTCGTTCAGCGCATCGATCTGCTCGGCAAGCGGCACGACTTCGTTCGGCCAATGGAGAAGCAGCAGATCGACATAGTCGGTCCTGAGCTTCTTCAGGCTCTCGTCCACCGAGGCAATGAAGGCAGCGTGCTTGTAGTTCTCGACCCAGACCTTGGTGGTCAGGAAGAGATCACCGCGTGCGACGCCGGAACGGCGGATACCGTCTCCAACCTCGGCCTCATTGCCATAGATTTGCGCTGTGTCGATGTGGCGATAACCAGTGGCAAGCACATGCGAGACCATGCGTTCTGCATCAGGACCTGGCACGCGGAACGTGCCGAAGCCGAGGGTGGGGATGGAGGCGCCATTGGCGCTGACGATTTTCATGCTGTTTCCTTTCAATACGCAGAGATCAGGCGGCGCTGCCGGCAACAGCCGCAGCAGGCGTGGAGCGGCGGTCGAGTGCGCCGCTCCTGATGGTGAGACCAAGGGCGACAGCAACAAGCGCTGCCGCAACGAAAGGCGTTGCACCCAGCCCGAAGCGGGACTCGACGACCAGACCGCCGATCCAGGCGCCCAAGGCGATGCCGAGATTGAAGGCGGCGATGTTGAGCGCCGAGGCGACATCGACTGCATTCGGCCGGAGCTCACGTGCGAGCTGCACGACATAGAGCTGCAGGCCCGGCACATTGGCGAAGGACAGGAAGCCGAGGATCGCGAGCGTCGGGATCGTCAGCCAGGGTGAAATCGCGGTGAAGCCGAAGAGCACCAGCACCAGCGTCTGGGCGATGAACAGAACAGTCAGCGCCTTGACGGGATCACGGTTGGAAATGCGCCCGCCGACGACATTGCCGATGGCAATCGCCACGCCATAGAGCATCAGGATCAAGGCAACGGCCGAGGAGGCAAAGCCAGTGATCTGCTCGAGGATCGGCGCGAGGAAGGTGAAGGCAACGAACGTGCCGCCATAGCCGAGCGCGGTCATTGCATAGACGAGCAGCAAGCGACCGGTGGCAAGCACGCGGATCTGTTCGCCGATGCTGGCCGGCGGAGCCTTCTTGAGGTTCGATGGCAGCAGCAAGGCGATGCCGGCAAAGGCAACGACACCGAGACCGGCGACGACACCGAAGGTGGTACGCCAGCCGAAGGTCTGGCCGATGAAGGTGCCGAGCGGAACGCCGGTCACGATGGCGACCGTCAAGCCCATGAACATCATGGCGATAGCCGATGCCCGGCGGTTTTCCGGCACCAGATCGGCAGCGATCGTGGAACCGACGGAGAAGAAGACGCCGTGTGCGAAAGCCGAGACGACACGGGCAATCAAGAGCACTTCGTAGCCTGGGCTGAGCGTGGCAATGATGTGGCCGATAACAAAAAGCGCCATCAGCCCGAGCAGGAGCGGCTTACGCTCGATCCGCCCGGTCAACGCTGTCAGGATCGGCGCACCGAAGGTGACGCCCAGCGCGTAAACGCTGACGATGAGGCCGGCGAGCGGCAGGGTGATGTGGAGATCGTTGGCGACCGTCGGCAGCAGGCCGACGATGACGAATTCCGTCGTGCCGATCGCGTAGGCGGCGATCGTCAACGCAAAGAGAGCAAGTGGCATGAGAGTAACCCGATGGTTTGATTCTTGTTCGGGCCGGAATATGGGCGTGGCGCACCTGCTCGATAACAGCCTATAATGGCTCAACAGTTGTGAATTGAATTCAAGATAGGGTGTCATGGACAACCGCATCGGCGAGATGGATGTCTTCGTGCAGGTCGCCGAACTTCAGAGTTTCTCGGCAGCTGGCCGCAAACTCAGGCTTTCGCCCTCCGCCGTCAGCAAGCTCGTAACGCGGCTGGAAGAGCGTCTCGCTACGCGTCTTCTGGTGCGCACCACCCGCGCTTTGCAGCTCACGCCGGAAGGCGAAATCTATCTCGAACGCTCCCGCCGTATTCTCTCAGACATCGAGGAGACGGAACGTGCCGTTGCCGCCGGCGGGGCGGCAGTGCCGCGGGGACGTCTGCGCGTCAGCACTTCCGTCGCCTTCGGCGTTCGCTATATCGTGCCGCTGGTTCCGGATTTCTTGAATCTCTATCCGGAGGTGGATCTCGATCTCGCACTTAACGACGGCATCATCGATATTGTCGGCGAGCGCGCCGATATTGCCATCCGCTCAGGCGCCTTGCGCGACTCTTCCCTGAAGGCGCGCAAGCTGCTCGAAAGCCGCCGCATTATCGTTGCGTCACCAGACTATTTGAAAAGGGAGGGAATCCCGGAGACTCCTGACGATCTCGAACGTCACAATTGCCTGACCTTCAGCTTCCTTGCGGGTGCGGCGGAATGGCCGTTCCGCGATCCCCAAAGCCGCGATCGTTTCGCAAGACCCATTTTCGGCAACTTTGAAACCAACAATGGACCGACAGCACGCAGTCTTTGCCTCGCCGGCCTTGGTCTTGCACGCGTCGGCCAATTCCATGTGCAGCCAGATATCGACGCCGGAACTTTGTTACCTGTGCTTGAAGCCTATAATCCGGAGGATATCGAGCTCATCCACGCCGTCTATCCCGGTCACGAGCACTTGGCGGCGCGCATCCGCGCCTTCATCGATTTCCTGGTCAGCAATATCCGCTAGGCTGGATATCAAGCCTGTCATAGGCCCGTCACGGCGAAAAGATAGCGAGCCTCATGCCAATAGAAATTCATCCGCCAAGACAGAGCTGGAGCGACGACTTCCTGGGCCTGAAACAGGCCCTCCTGCGCGTAGCGCCAGCCGACGTTGTGATCCACCACATCGGTTCCACCGCCGTGCCTGATCTCGCTGCCAAGGATATCATTGACGTTCAGCTCAGCGTCGTCTCCCTCGATCAGATCAACGACACAGCTTTCGAGCGGGAAGGCTTCATCCGCCGCGCAGGCGTGACCGACCATTGCCCGCCGGGCCTCGATCTGGCGGAGGGCGAGTTGCAAAAGCTGCTCTTCAAGAGCACCGGCCGTGCTGCAAATGTGCATATCCGCGGAAGAGGCCGCTTCAATCAACGCTATCCGCTTCTCTGCCGGGATTTTTTGCGCGCCCATCCGACGGCCACCGCGGCCTACGGGCTGATCAAACAACGCCTCGCCGGCTATTTCCCCGATGACGTCAATGCCTATTACGACATCAAGGATCCGGTATTCGATATTATCATGGAGGGCGCCTACGACTGGGCGAAGCTCACCGGCTGGACGGAGCCGCCGGGCGACTAGAGAGCTTATCGGGAGATATCCCGCAACGGGGAAGAACCCGGCCGAAAGAGAGAAGCGCGATCCACACAACCGGTGGAAACTTTCGATCCTGGGCGCCTACGAAAGTAGGTGGGCGCCGTGTATCCAGACCCACGAGCCTGGACAGGGACAGCTCCCTAAGGATCGGGTATGGCCCCGAGGATTCATTGTTCCTGTCGAGAAGCACAGACCGCGTAAGAGAATATAGGGGCATTTGCAGCACCGCACCAGTGGGTCAGCACTGCTCTCCCAAATTAATTAAGCTCGGCGGGCGTGCGGCCGTTCAGCTTGTCGGCAATGCCCTGAATACGGCTAGTGACCTCCGAAAGCGCAACTGCAATGCCTTCTTCCGTGCGAGCGGTGGCGGCAAGGACCGTGTCCCGGTTGCTATGGAGCGTCTCCAGCTCCGATTCCAGCCGGGCAACACGTCGCGTCAGCTCCGAGATCTCGTCCATGACCATGATCCCGGCCATGACGGTGATCCGGAGATCGCCGATCTCGCCGAACTGCCCCTTGAGATGGCCGACATAACGGTCGAAACGCACCGCGAGGTCAGTCAGGTGATCTTCCTGGCCTTCTTCGCAGGCCATGCGATAGGCCTTGCCGTCGATCGTTACCGTTACCTGCGCCATGTCATCAAGTCCTCTTAGCGGTCAAGAACCGCGCGGATCGTTTCCATCGCCGTCACCAGACGCCGCGAAACCTCGCGATTGACCTCTTCCAGCCGGTTCGCGCGGAATTCGGCCTGATCGAGCTCCTGGGCAAGGCGCGAGCGGTCGGCATGCACGCGGCGGACCTCGCCTTCGATCTCGCCCTGCTCACGCTGGCGCTCGATGCGCATGTCGACGGCATTCTCTAGGCCCGAGATTGCCTGTTTCAGCTCCGTAAGCGCAGCTTCGATGATGTTGCCATTAGGCGTCATGTCTTTTCCGGTTCCCCGCACAAGACCCGCGAATCGGCCTCTGCCGCCGACCCTGTATTTTCAAGAGGATATGCAGCTAGCCCGGAGCACGTCAATAAAGCCTCCCCGCTGCACCCCGCCCTATTCTGTGGATGAGCGATTTACACAAGCCTGTCACACAAGATTCGTCTTTTGTAAAACTTGACGGTCAAATGTCAAAAATCGTCGCACCCGGCCTCCAAACGGCTTCCATTTTGTTGACTTGGCCGTTCCAACTGGTATGTCTCGACCGCTCTCATTGATGGTCTTGGCAGGCTCGAGGCCATCCTCAAACCCGGAACTAGCGGAAAAGCCATGACCTCACGCGAACAAAACGACCGGATGGCGAATGCGATCCGTTTCCTCTCCATGGATGCTGTCGAAAAGGCGAATTCCGGCCACCCGGGCATGCCGATGGGCATGGCGGATGTGGCAACGGTCCTCTTTACCAAATATCTCCGCTTCGATCCCCAGAAGCCGCACTGGCCGAACCGCGACCGCTTTGTTCTCTCTGCCGGTCATGGCTCGATGCTGCTCTACTCGCTTCTCTATTTGACCGGCTATCCGGACATGTCGGTCGAGGACCTGAAGCAGTTCCGTCAGCTCGGCTCCAAGACCGCCGGCCATCCGGAATACGGCCATGCCACCGGCATCGAAACGACCACCGGCCCGCTTGGCCAGGGTATTGCCAATGCCGTCGGCATGGCGATTGCCGAGCGCAAGCTGCGCGAGGAATTCGGCTCCGATCTGCAGGACCACTACACCTACGTCATCAATGGCGACGGCTGCCTGATGGAAGGCATCAGCCATGAGGCGATCGCGCTTGCCGGCCACCTGAAGCTCAACAAGCTGGTCCTCTTCTGGGACAACAACTCGATCACCATCGACGGCGCCGTATCGCTGTCGGACTCGACCGACCAGGTCGCCCGTTTCAAGGCCGTTCACTGGAACACGATCGAGATCGACGGCCACGACCAGGCCGCCATCGCAGACGCGATCGAAGCCGCCCACAAGTCCGACCGCCCGACCTTCATCGCCTGCAAGACCGTCATCGGCTTCGGCGCTCCGAACAAGCAGGGTACCCACAAGGTGCACGGCAACCCACTCGGCGCCGACGAAATCGCCGCCACCCGCAAGGCGCTGAACTGGGAATACGAGCCTTTCGTCATCCCTTCCGACATCCTCGACGCATGGCGCGCTGCCGGCACCCGCTCCGACAATATCGTCAAGGCCTGGGAAGAGACCCTTTCCAAGTCACCGGCCAAGGCCGAGTTCAGCCGCCGTTTCGCTGGCGATCTGCCTGATGGTTTCGACAAGGTCATAGACGACTACAAGAAGAAGCTCGCAGAGACCAAGCCGACGATCGCCTCCCGCAAGGCATCTGAAGACGCGCTTGAAGTCATCAACGGCTTCGTGCCGGAAACGCTTGGCGGCTCCGCCGACCTGACTCCGTCGAACAATACCAAGACCAGCCAGATGCATTCGATCACGCCGACGGATTTTGCCGGACGCTACATGCACTGGGGCATCCGCGAGCACGGCATGGCCTCTGCCATGAACGGTATCGCGCTGCACGGCGGTCTTATCCCCTATGGCGGCGGCTTCATGATCTTCTCGGATTATTGCCGCCCGCCGATCCGCCTTGCCTCTCTCATGGGCATTCGTGTCATCCACGTGCTCACGCATGACTCGATCGGCGTCGGCGAAGACGGTCCGACCCATCAGCCGGTCGAGCAGATCGCTGGTTTGCGCGCCGTTCCGAACCTGCGGGTCTTCCGCCCGGCAGACGCCGTCGAAACGGCCGAATGCTGGCAGATCGCCATGAAGAGCAAGGACCATCCGTCTGCGCTGGCACTCACCCGCCAGAACCTGACGACCGTCCGCACCGAGTATAATGAGAAGAACCTCTGCGAACTCGGCGCTTACACGCTATCAGGCAATGCCGACGCCAAGGTCACGATCTTCGCGTCCGGCTCGGAAGTGGAACTGGCCGTGGCTGCCCGCGCAACGCTGGAAGGCAAGGGTATCAGCACCCGCGTCGTTTCCGTTCCCTGCACCGAACTCTTCTTCGATCAGCCGGATGCCTACCGCAAGGAAATCCTCGGCAACTCACCGGTCAAGATCGCCGTCGAAGCCGCCGTTCGCGAAGGCTGGGATGCTTTCATTGGTCCGGAAGGCTCGTTTGTCGGCATGAAGGGCTTCGGCGCATCCGGTCCGGCAAAGAAGGTCTTCGAACATTTCGGTATCACGGCTGACGCCGTCGTCGCCGCGGCAGAAGCCAAGCTTTAACGGGCTGATTTCAACGGAAGTGCCTTCGGGCACTTCCTCACCTACTATCTGTAAGCCCCACCTCTAGGGAGTGAATGCACATGACAGTCAAGGTTGCCATCAACGGTTTCGGACGTATCGGCCGCAACGTTCTTCGCGCCATCGTTGAATCCGGCCGCACCGACATCGAAGTCGTCGCCATCAACGACCTCGGCCCGGTAGAGACCAACGCCCACCTGCTCCGTTACGACTCCATCCATGGCCGTTTCCCAGCGACCGTGAAGGTCGAAGGCGACACGATCACCGTCGGCAACGGCAAGCCGATCAAGGTCACCGCSATCAAGGATCCGGCTACCCTTCCCCATGGGGAATTGGGTGTCGACATCGCGATGGAATGCACCGGCATCTTCACCGCCCGCGACAAGGCAGCCGCTCACCTGACGGCAGGCGCCAAGCGCGTCATCGTTTCGGCTCCTGCCGACGGCGCTGACCTGACGGTCGTCTTCGGCGTCAAYCATGACCAGCTCACCAAGGAGCATCTGGTCATCTCCAACGCCTCCTGCACCACGAACTGCYTGGTRCCGGTCGTCAAGATTCTCGACGACGCCGTYGGCATCGACCATGGCTTCATGACGACCATCCACTCCTACACCGGCGACCAGCCGACGCTCGACACGATGCACAAGGACCTGTATCGCGCCCGCGCCGCTGCCCTCTCGATGATCCCGACCTCGACGGGCGCCGCAAAGGCCGTTGGCCTTGTGCTGCCGCACCTCAAGGGCAAGCTCGACGGCACCTCGATCCGCGTTCCGACCCCGAACGTCTCGGTCATCGACTTCAAGTTCGTTGCCAAGAAGGCCACCTCKGTCGGCGAAATCAACGAAGCGATCAAGGCCGCTGCAAACGGCAAGCTGAAGGGCATCCTCGGCTACACCGACGAGCCGCTCGTCTCCCGCGACTTCAACCACGACAGCCACTCGTCGATCTTCGCAACCGATCAGACRAAGGTCATGGAAGGCAATTTCGTGCGCGTCCTGTCCTGGTACGACAACGAGTGGGGCTTCTCCAGCCGTATGTCCGACACGGCCGTAGCCTTCGCCAAGCTCATCTAAGCTTCCGGCAAACCTGTTGAAACGCGGCCCGGGAAACCGGGCCGCTGTGGTTATGACGATCAGTTCTCGCCCAGCCAAGCCTATGCTCGGCCTTTTGACGGATTTCACGCGCGCTTCGTCAAGCGTTATGACCAGCTTGGAGAACGGACGCCTACGGCTGCAGCTGAGTATAGCGTCGATGTTCGAGCCAAGCCATTTCCTGCAGTGAAACATACATTCAACAAGCGATCCTGACGCGTCTCGCCGAACCGAGACCCAGGTGAAGCAAGAGCCATATTGCGGCTCAGATATCTATGGTGTGACGGTAGAGGCTCTCACCAAACTGGTCTGCTTCACTTTTCCGCCGTGTTCAAATGGATTCAACATGGCATTCTCCCGGCGCATCGAAATATACGCTTGACGTCGACAGTATATTATATTTAAAGTTGCATTATATATTTGAAGGAGAACCAATTGTGAGAGAACTTCGCGGAAAGGTGACGCGCGTTATATTTCATGTTGAGTATCCCGATGGWACACAGAAGGTTTATGATTACTCGACAAGTGATCGCTTGAATGCCGTTATCCTTTCAGATGAATATGCCAACGACGAAATGAAGCAGCTTCTGAATGTATCCAGCGAAGACTGGACCAAGAATCCCGCCATGATCATTGTCGACGGCGAGAAACTTATACMGAACTGCGATTATCCCGACTGCCAGAACGCGTGAAACGCCACACGCTAGATTCCCTATCTGAGTAAAGGCAACAAATCCCAGGAATTTTTGGCCGGCTCGATAAAAACGTCGTGGGAAACATTGCAACATTTGGAGCCGGTGAGGGGGCGACTGCTCACCAATCAACGAACTGGTGCTTCCTGGCCGCGATCTCAATGGTTGAACTGCCCCCATTTTCGACCGGACACTCAGCATAAGCAGGAAGGCTCAAGCACAGGCTTGAGGATAAGCTTATGTCTAACGAGTTTCGACAGGTTGACTTGATGATCGGTGACGTCCGGC
>NZ_JBFUBG010000132.1:0-11990 GCF_056405875.1 Rhizobium sp. P1_E6
CAAACGCAAGGGTCAACTCCGCAAGCTCGTGACAAACGTGAGCGAGAAGATGCAAACGCAAGGGTCAACTCCGCAAGCTCGTGACAAACGTGAGCGAGAAGATGCTGATCCAGCATCTCAAGGAGATGGTTGATGATGGCGTCATTCGTCGCATCGACTTCAAGACGGTCCCGCCTCACGTCGAATACGAGCTGACCGACTTCGGCAACAGCCTGGCCAAAGTTCTCGCGCCGTTGTGCGAATGGGGAACGCGCCACTCTTCCGAGGTCGCCATCATCGTCCAAAACCGCCAGCGAGCGTCAGAAGCGGCATAGCCGCGACAAAGCCCTCACCCCGGCAGGAACCGATATGCCGACCCTTTCCGCTCGACATATCCGACCCCTGGATAAGTCCAATGGTATCCGAGCATTCGAAGCGGAGCGTTCGCGTTGTTGAGCACGGCGTCATGATCGAGCGCGAGTTTTCGTTCGAAACGCAAGCTCTCGCTTGGGCGTCGGGTCAACACACCAGGCTGAACCTACCCAACCTACCGGCCCCTTTTCCGGATCAGATGCCACTGGTTTAGGTGGAAGAAACTTGATGTTTCCACATGCGCCCACGCCTACGATCGTCGGAAACGCCGACAAGCCGGTGCTCCAGACCCCTGCGGTAATACTTGTAGGCCGTCACGAGTTCCGACTGCTCCACGCGCACTGGCCGCCCCCCGCAATCACTTCGTCCATCACATCAATCCACCCTCAGGCATCGGGTATCAAGTTGCCATTCGCAGCCTGACGGACTGCGCGCGGAGCGGTAGCGACGTAGATGACATACCGTTCCGCTGCGTCTGCGAGAGCTATCGAGGCCTCGCTTTCGCGCCAACCGGCCTCCACCGCCCGAAGTATGATTTCTTTGGTCAAATTATCGAAAATGCGTCGACACTCGCCGATGCGTTGATTATCGTCGACATCATAAATTGGTGGCTTCATCTTTATCTAGCGCCTTTGCCTGCATTCTCAGCGAACTGTAGCCCGGGAGTCTTGTTGGAAGACCTCGGGTTGAGGCGTGAAGCAGCAGGCCCTCTTGGGTTTGCCGAAATGTCCCTCGAATTGGACGGTTAGGTCGGCAGGATCCGTCATTCCCTCTTGGAAGAGGCGGACCATTACTTGATCGCAAGGCTAGTGGCTTGACGCCGTTCGAGAAGAGTATCGCCGGTGTCGCCGACATCACTCCCGTACCCGCGGCACCATTATAAGGTCTTGGCTGGTCAGATATCTAACGGAATTCCTAAGGAAATGAGGCCCTCCTCTTGGTCGGCTATGGTCTGGAGGCCCTCAACAGCAGCGCTCGTAGTGATTACTGCTGGAGGCGGGACCATGCGCCCTCGTCGGTGACAAAGCAAACAGTATCTTCCGCAGATGCTAATACGCAGCTAAGGGTGGTGACGGAATGTGCGCATCTTCTGCTGAACCCATATAGTTTCAAGAGTGCTCAGGCATGAACTTTGGGGCAGTTCAGCGATCGGCCGATCTTCTTGTCATTCAGCAGCGCCGCGTCAAACGCCGCGTGAGAGACCTGCAACTGTTGTCGTCCACGGATAGGCGTTTCGATTGATGGTAGTTCGAAGTAAGCGGCGACCTTTCTTTAGGTGACAAGACGCCCGCCATCCCATTCCCGCGCTGTCTTCGACGGGCTGACCCGTGAACATTTCCCACAGGGGACTAAACCACAGCCTCTCGCCGATCGATTTCTGAGAAAGCCTAACCTGCCCGCTCCCGTCATCGTTCTTGCGGAGGCTTCTCAGCTCCTTATCCTCACCTTGTCGTGACTATTGTGAGGATAAGGCCTCACGTTCGGCGCTCAACTTGCGATGAAGCGCATTGAGTTCGGCGTGCTTCGTTTCCTTAATATTGGGCGATGCCATCTCAGCATCGAGCTTCTTGAGCTGCTCACCGATTTCCGCTGATCGCTCTTTGCTGCCGTCGACCTGTTTGAATTCGATCATGTCAATCTCCTCAATGAATATGCACAAGCTGCCCTTCCGGCAGCATTAGCAAGAGCTTTATTTTGTTTCTCGCTTTACAGGCGAAACGCTCCGCATCACGCGCTGGCGGTTGAGAAAGAACACCAACGTTCATCGCGCGATATCTGCTCGTTGCCAGCAAACGCCGTGAAACGCGGGGACCGGCCCTCACCTGACTCGAGAGATACCCACCGCCAAGGAACTTAAACCGGCTGAACCGGTTGTCTGGTCACGGCCGTGTGAACCCGGTCTGAGAAAGAGAAGAACCTCAATGAAAAATATGATCCTGGCCGTAGCGCTCCTTGGAGCGTCGGCACTGGCGGCTGCCGCACAGACACCCCCCGCCCCCTCCAGCGATGCCGGGACGCCAGCGGTCGCGACGCCGGAGACGAAGAACCCGGCTGCACCCGTCGCAGGCGCGAACAGCTTCACCGAGGCTCAGGCCAAGGACCGCATCGAGAAGGCCGGCTTTACCGAAGTCAAGGACCTCAAGAAGGATGACAGCGGCATCTGGATGGCGGCCGGCATGAAGGACGGAAAGGCCGTCATGGTCGCCCTCGACTATCAGGGCAACGTCGTCGCGAAATAACGCCCCTCCTCAAATCCAAAGGATACTTTCATGAAAACCATTACTGGACTTTTCGACGACTACACCGATGCAAGCTCCGCCGTCAGCGCGCTTGAGGCAACCGGCGTTCCATCGAATGACATCAGCATCGTTTCCAACAACTCGGACGAGCGCCATTCCGACAAGCAGTCGGGAGCTGCGACCGGAGCAGAATCCGGCGCGGGCCTCGGGGCCGTTGTCGGCGGCGCGGGCGGTCTTTTGACGGGTCTCGGTATCATGGCGATTCCAGGCGTCGGTCCCGTGGTTGCTGCCGGCTGGCTTGCGGCGACCGCAGTTGGCGCCGTTACAGGTGCGGTAGCGGGCGGGGCGGCCGGCGGATTGATCGGGGCGTTAACGGGCTCTGGTGTCTCGGAAGACGACGCCAATTTTTACGCGGAAGGCGTCCGTCGCGGCGGCACCCTGGTCACTGCCAAGGTAGACGATGCTCTCGCGCCCGAAGCCGAAGCAATCCTGAAGCGTTCGAACTGGGTCGATCCTACAGAACGCAAGGCCGTTTACAACGAGCAGGGCTGGACACGTTTCGACGACACACTCGACCCGTACGGGCCAGAGGAGATCGAACAGGAACGTGACCGCTACCGTCGCCCTCCGGCGGCCTGATCACAATACACGGCAGCCGTGAACGTGAGCGGAAATCCGATCCCATACATAAATTATTCCAAAACAAAGGAGCCAATCATGGCCAAGCAAACCAAAACACTCGACGTCCTGTTCCACGATACCTTGAAGGATGTCTATTTCGCCGAGCACAAGATCGTTGCGACGCTCCCGAAGATGCATGAAGCGGCCACGAGCAAGCAGCTCAAGGACGCCTTCATGAAGCATCTCGCCGAGACCAAGGTGCACGTCACCCGTCTCGAAGATGTCTTCAAGATCATCGGCAAGAAACCCGAGCAGAAGACCTGCGACGCTATGATGGGCATCGTCAAGGAAGGTGCTGAGATCATGGAAGAGTATGCCGGCGCACCAGCCCTTGACGCCGGCCTTCTTGCCGCAGCCCAGGCGGTCGAACACTACGAGATGTCGCGCTATGGCACCCTGCGCACATGGGCGCTGGAGTTGGGCATGAAGGATGCCGCCAAGCTCCTTCAGACGACGCTCGACGAGGAGCAGGCAACCGACATCGCCCTGACGTCCATTGCGACGAAGGTCGTCAATCAGAATGCCGAGAAGGCTGCCTGACACTGACGCAGCCCTCCGGTCACCGCTTACCGCCGCGGTGACCGGCCAACGCAATTCGGACAGCCAAAAGAAGGAACGCTTCAATGACCGAATTTCAGGATATCAGCATCGTCGAGTTGAACGAGGGCGCATCCGGGGCCTCCGTAGGGCCGCTCACGACAATGGTCCTGCAGCTTTCGGACGTTACGCCCGAGGCCTGGTCAAACGCCTTCAACGAGAGATGGAAGGGCCGCGCACCCGTGATGAGACGGGCCGCAACGGCTTCCGGGAACACGATCACCTCGGCCTGCATGCCCTATGAGCTGCAGAGCCAGATCACGGAACTCAATAAGATTATCGCCGAGACCAATTCTTCCTATCGATATGGTGTCGAGCAGGCGACAGCCCGGCAGGATGCCGATCTCAAGCATTTGAAGGCTACCCTGAAATACGACTAAGGACAGGCGCTCGACGGAGACATTTCTCGTTTGTCGTCCTCACCTCAGCGTCATGCCGCCCGAAATGACTTCCCCGCTTCGAAGCTGTAAGATCACAGGTACAGAAGGAGCGATACCATCGATGACATCCAGGTAGGCGTCCAGGCGATCGGCCGGATGTCCGAGGTTCCCACAATCCTCGAAGTGATCTGCGCTGTCGCTCGAGTCACTGACAGCCGCTGCATGGTCTGCGCCGGTCTCGACAACGTCGATTTCGGGCTAAGGGTGGGTGGAGAACTCAAGGTCGAGTCGATGATTTGCCACGAGATCCGTCAAAGCCACGATCTTGTTGTCATCGACGACGTCGATGACAACCTCCAGTACCGCGACCATCACACACCTGCGATCTATGGCTTGAGAAGCTATATCTCCGTCCCGATCATGCGTCGCGACGGCAGCTTTTTCGGAACGCTCTGTGCCATCGACCCAGCACCTCACAAGGTCGACAATCCCGAGACGATAGGCATGTTCCAGCTCTTCGCCAAGCTGATTGCCAAGAATCTGGATGGCAATGCCGATGTCGTTCAGGCGCAGATCGACCTTGCCGAGGAGCGCGAGCTCGCGGTCGTTCGAGAGCAGTTCGTCACGGTGCTTGGTCATGATTTGCGAAATCCAATCGCTTCCATATTGGCGGGCATCAGACGCTTAAATCGCGCGGAGTGTATGGACGCGGACAATCGTGACGTTCTTGGTCTCATGTAGTCGAGCACCGTGCGCATGCGCGATCTCGTTGACAACGTTCTCGATTTCGCAAATGCGCGCCTCGACGACGGATTGGAGTTGGACGTTTTGGCAGAATCCTTCCTGCGCCCGGTTCTGGAAAACGTCGTTGAAGAGATCCGGTTGGTGCATCCAAATCTGGCTATCGTCTCCAATTTCGAATTCGATCGCGACGTCCGTTGCGACCATCCCCGCATTTCCCAGCTTCTTTCGAACCTAATCGGCAATGCCGTGACACATGGCGACCGCACAAAGCCGATCGAAATCGGGGCAACGACGACTGGAGACACCTGGAACTCTGGGTCGCCAACAGTGGCGAGCCGATGTCAGAAAAGGCCAAGCCGGCCCTGTTTCGGCCCTTCTTCGGAGGCGAAGTCAGAAGCAKCCAGCAGGGTCTGGATCTTGGGTCTCTATATAGCGAGCGAGATCGCCAGAGTGCACGGCGGAAAACTCTCTGTGCACTCGGACGAATCCGATACCCGGTTTACGTTGACGATGCCCCTATAGTCCAGCCGGCGCGGATGCCATGAACGGCGGGCGCCCGTGCCGCATATCAGCTGATATCTCGGGGCTTGCTTGGTCCGTTCGGAAAGTGAGCTTTCAATGCTTCAAGAACGGTTTCAGCAGAAAATGGCTTCTGAATAAAACTCGCGTTGCCCGGGAGGTCCCCCTCTTTCGGCATTCTCGCTCCGGATGTGACGACCACCTCTATGTTCGGCCACCGCTCGGCGACCTTCTTGGCCAGCATGAAACCGTCAAGGTCCCCACCTGTCTGCACATCCGTAAAGAGTAGCTCCAACGAGCTGTATTTTTCGAGGAACGCGAAAGCTTCGTCGGCCGTGGCCGCCTCTACGACGTGATACCCGGCATCTGACATGAGGTCGGCGGTATCCATGGGTATCAACGGTTCGTCATCCACGACGAGTGCAATGGGTTCCGGGACCATGTCGAGTTGCTCACTATCCATGTTCGGTAACACCATCCGTGAAGGCTTGTTCCAAGCTTTTGATATGATTCCGAAAATAACCGCGAGAGAAAGTGTCGTCGCAGGTGTAGGCGACATTGTCGGTCAGATCGTGCTCCTCAAATTTGTCCGCGAAATAGCGCTCAAGGAGGTGATCTTCTCGCTTCGCAGAACGGGCACGTTTGAAGCCGGATGGACTGTCTAGTGAACAAAACGCTGAGTACCTTCACGATCACGGCCAGACGAGGGTCCGCCGGCATGAACTGCGGCCGTTGGAAGTGACCTTACCATTCTGAAGTCACTCCGCCGTGGCCGATATCCTGTGCTCTTCGAGCGAAGATTGCTTGCAGACTAACCTCAGTTCAACAAATACTTCGACCCTCAGCGGGGTCGGGATCGCGCTCGTATGCCTTGCGAAGATTTGCAATCTCCGCGACGATCGCGTCATACACGTCCGCCTGCTTGGCGCCCTTCACAACCAGTGTGTCCACGAAGTCTTCAAGTTTCAGCCGCAGGTCTTCCCGCCAATCGACCCTCATCGCCGTTCCTCCGGCTGAAGACGAACGTTCCGGCACATAATTTTCCAGGTCGGGCAATGTGTCGAAGTGCGGGTCCTCGAAGCGGCACCCTCGTCCGGTTCGGGATCGGGGGACGGCTCTTCGCCGGGGATGCGGTCGGGATCGCGTGGCGGCGTATCGACTGGCGGGGGTGATATCGGCGGTACGATAGGTTCGTTCGGCACAGACATTGGGGTTGCTCCTCGCTGGCAAAACGTAGGAATTGAGCGCTAGTTCCGTTGACGCTCGACCATTCCAATCCCATTTGCTCCGATATGCCCAAAACGAAGACGAAAAAGAAAGAAAGCGACGATCCCGAGCTGATCAGGGAATGGCCGCTTCCGGTAACCGCGACGCTTGGATCCGCGATCCGGGTCAAGGGAATCCTGCAGGAGATCCGCTCCCGGCTGCCGTCGGCGGTCAGGAAGTCGTTGGACATGCAGGCGAGCGCACTCACCCTCATCATGCCGGAGACTTCCAAGACGGCGTTCCGAGCGACCTCGACGGCCGTCGCCACGGCACTGACGGACATCGCCAACCTTCCGATCATCCCTCGGGAGATCGAGGATATCCTCACGATAACGGCTTCAGAACGAAAGCGTTGGGTGGATGACGGCCGCCTGCCGAGCGCCGGAACGCGAACGGTCAGATTGCAGGGGCGGCGGGCCAGGAAAATTAGGTTCCACGTATTCGATCCCCGTGTCGTTGAAGATTTGCTCGACCGCGCCGCCGTGGACGAATGGCGAGAGGAAGACGCGGCGGCGAAGGCAGAAAATCGCAGACGCGCCGCGTACCAGGCGAAGCTGACGCGTTCGCTGAAAAAGCAAGAGAAAGCCGGGCGAACTGAACAGAACGCTGACGAACCTCTGCGCGGATTGAGCGGATGGGAGGAATTCGGGAATGACGGCCTGCTGCGCTAGGATTGTTGGCATTGCATTCCTCTGTGATCGCTGGGTTAGCCGCTTCACAATGGTTGTCGAAAACTTTGCGGTTTACGTCCGCGCTGTGCCCACATTGCGCACCCGCAGCGAAACTACCTACGACTTCGGCTTAAAGAATCTATTGGCTTCGTTCATCGCATTCCGGGCGGAGCCATACAGCTTGCCCACCGCATCGCGCATTTCGGAAAACGCCTGCACCGTTCGCGGCGAGATGTAGTCGCCTCTGGTTTCGGCGTTGAGCCGCAAAGCTCTCTCGCAATCGGCGGCAATTTTATCCAGCTCCGGGGAAACCTTATAAAGCCGCTCCAAAATGGCTTCGATGTCGCCCTTGGCGCGTTCCGACATTCGTTCTGACATCAAAACCTCACCTCTGCGTGGCGCACCACATTTAAAGCAACGTTCCCTGCTCGTCTTTGTCAGTCACTGTTACTTCCGCGTCGCCACGACGGCGAAGTTCGGTCTCCGCGCTGAAACGGACGTCGGTATCCCGATCGCGAGCGAACACTTGTAATGTCGCAATATCCAGTTGATCCCAACTCTTGCCGCGCTCGGTGCCAGAAGGCACTCGTGGCAACAGTCCCGGCTCTCCGCTCCATTCCACCAACTGCTCGAAGGTGGACTCATTCAGCATGTCCCGCAGATGGTGTGCGGTCACGTACGCGTCGGGCATCGCGCGATGGGCGGGAAGGCCGATCGCGTGCACCAATCCCTCGGGCATGCGCAGATACCGGAGCATCTGGTTGGAAAACCTGGGCAGTTGAGGCCACAGACGAAGTGCGCATTTCCACGTACATATCCAGGTCGCTCCACCGGTAAATCTAGGCGTGCAATATCGTTGCTCGAAAGCTGCCCGATGCGCAGCCAGCGCGATTGCCCCACCTTGCGGCCGTAAGATGCTGGACGCGACCTCTTTCCAGAAAGGTGCTGTCGCCACCTCGACATCCAAGATGTGATGGATTGCCATCGTATCACGAGAGATCGGTCTCCCTGGATTTATGAGCAGCGAGCCGCGCTCATCATCAACCCGCCAAACGCCGTCATTCCCAAGAACAACGTCCTGCCATCCGATCTCGCAAACATCATTCGGGCCGTTCCCGCCTGTTTCGAGGTCTATGACCCGGATGCGAGATTTTTGATTTGGAGGAGTTAATGCGATCCCGCCGCTATCAATCAACATACCTGGATATTTCGGCGCGCTCGCGGAAAAGTCCAGAGACCGATCCGGCGGCGGTCGACAGGCTTGCCAACTATTTTCCCAACCCTAACGTTATGGCATGGCCCAGTTAAGATTTCAGCATCTAAGAATTGGGCTGACCAATATTGGTCCGCAATCGAGGTTTTCACTGGATGGCCGTCCGATTTTCATGGCGTGATCCTAGTCACCTTGGAATCGGATGAAGCCGACCGTATCGTCGATATCCTGAACCTTCGCGACATGGCTAAAAGAGGCCTGCTCCACCACTGTCGCTACTCCATTCTGGAGAATGTTCTGAGCAGCGGATCAGCACCGCGATCTATTTGGCACCTCCAAATCGCAGAAGTAGAGCGGCGATCGTCTCGCCGGTCCGTCAAGAATTCGTTCCAGATTGCCCACCCCAATCACGCTGCAGCGAGCGTTGCGATTTTCGCTTTCACGGCCGGAACGACTTCCTGCCCATACAGCTTGATGCCCCGCTTAAGGGACTCATGTGGCATCGTGCCGATGCTGTACTTCAACTGAAAGCGCTGAATACCGAGCGTCTCGATGACCGGAGCGAGCTTTTCGGCCACGGTGTCCGGCGAGCCCACGTAAAGCGAACCCTGGTCGATCTCCGCTTCGTATTCTCTTTCCGTAACCGGCCCCCAACCTCGTTCACGACCGATGCGATCGCGCATCGCCCGATAATGAGGCCAGAACTCCGCCTTTGCCTCGGCATCAGTCTGCCCGATGTAGCCTGGCGAATGAACGCCAACAGGAAGCGTCGGTTGGTTCAGCTTTTCCAACGCCTGCCTATACAGGTCGACGTAGGGTGCAAAGCGATAGGGACTTCCGCCGATAATAGCCAACATCAGAGGTAGACCGTATTGGGCGGCCCGGATCACGGAGTTCGGACTGCCGCCAACGCCAAGCCAAGTCTTCAATGGCCCCTTCTCCACGAGAGGAAACACGCGTTGTCCGGTTAATGGCGCCCTGGTCGTGCCGGACCAGGTCACAGGCTGCTGGTCCAGAAGCTGGGCAAATAGCTCAACCTTCTCCTCAAACAGCGTCTCATAGTCGTCGAGCGAATATCCGAACAGCGGGAAGGACTCTGTGAAAGAGCCCCTCCCCAGGATGACTTCTGCACGGCCATTCGACGCAGCATCAACGGTCGCGAAGCGCTGAAACACTCGCACAGGGTCGTCGGAACTCAATACGGTCACCGCCGAGCCAAGTTTGATCCGATCAGTCACTGTTGCGATTGCAGCCAGGACGGTTTCAGGAGTGGAGATCGCAAAGTCTTCGCGGTGATGTTCGCCAATTCCAAAGAAATCGATACCGACCTCATCAGCAAGGACGGCCTCTTTGATGACGTTGCGAATGACCTGGGCATAGCTCTCAGGTTGGCCGTTTGGATCGTGCGTTACGTCACCAAACGTGTCCAATCCGAACTCGACATCGAAGTTTGTCATGATCATTTTTTCCCTCGGGCCAGGTCGGCCATGTTTGCCGACGCCCTCTCACGTGGATTTTGGGAATTAAGTGATGTGCCGGGCTCGGAAATGAAATGGCGAAAAATTCGATCGTCACCATCGAAATCGTCGAACGGCGTGAAACTACGCGATGCCCCTCGTTCGGTACAGCTTAATCCCCGCCGAGTTCAACAGCACTCCAGACGGACAGGATTTCAGCCTTCGTCGCGGGTCGTGATTTCGATATTGAAGGGATACTGAGCAGGCATCTCGTAAGCTCTAGCTCTTCGATCAGTTGGTAGAGCGTAGTTGGAATAGTCAATACGCGCAAGAAAGCGCATTTGTGGGCCTGAAGCCCTGGCTGCAGGCGGGGTTCCTGGAGTGCCCTGGTTGATATTGAAAATCGCCGCGATTTGAATTGTGGGCTGTCGTGCACGCCGAAACCAACGCGGCTATCCCGACCAGCACGCAGCCGATCGCTATATTCCGAAGCCTTTGCGTCATGATCACCTCCCATGAGGGGCTACACTTATCCACGCAAAATGGTGCTCTATTCGATGGTTGCGAGGCCACAAGCATAGCAGATCTGCACTGAAAAACGCTTTACGCAAAGCCGTCCYTCCGATATCTCCGCCTCACGTCAAATCGCCTGCCGAGTCTGTCGGTTTTTGCGCTTTGAGCAACAAAAAGGGCGCTCCCCGGAAACGGGTTGAGCGCCCCATAAGTTTTCTACGGAACACGTCGCGGCCCGGAACCACCCTAGCGATCGATTTGGTGAAGGGACGACGTTCTTCGTCCCCTCGCCCTGGTCGGGTCGACGTTCTGTTCATGGAGTTCAGCTTCCGCCGTGTCGCGGTCCCGAGACACCCTGATCGAACATTGCAAAAGGTGCCGTGCACCTCTGGCGTCACCAGGAGGCTTTACTAGGCCGAGAATTTTACCGTCACGCCGCGCTGCCGAAAGTAGGCCTGCATCAGCTTCCTACCAGAACGATTGTTCTGGACCAGCCTTGCCGGGTCGAATACGGCCTCTTTCAAACCCTCCCGGGCCAACGCTGCCTTGAGGGTCGCGATATGCGCGTCGATGTCAGCATTGTCAGCCTGGATCGATACATAAACGCGATCTATTGCATCTGCTACGGTCGGTTCGGTCACCATTGTACTCCGGTTCATGTTCCTTGGCGTTACCACGTGGTTCGGCCAGGCCCTATTGTAGTGAAAACTGCTTTCGTCAACCTAGCACGCTGCCCTCGAAAGCGATCGGACATCTAAGGTCAAAGACTTCGGGACTTATCCGGCGTCGACACACGATTTTCGCAGGCAAAAAAAGAGGGCCGACGGAGAACCGTGGCCCATTAATTGTGAAGGTATAAACCTCCAGAGGGGAACAGCTGAAACGACGGAACTGGGAGGAAAGCCGTCGTGTTGCATCAGCTATGACCATAATGCTCTTTTTTTGACCAGTTGGAAAACATTTTTTGTGCAATGCAGCTATGCAGCGGCGGACCATCTAGCCGAGGTAGCGTTACCTCGCTCGTCGCAACGGCGTTGATTGCGGTCGTGCAAACTTACTTTGTGAGCCAAGCAGTCATCTCGCCTTAGGCGGCTGCTCCCACCCGAAAAACCGGCAAATCATGTTGCACACCTCGAAGATGCGCAGTTCTCGGCTCGACCGCAAAAGCCGCCAGTCCGTCGCGAACCCCAATCGCTTCGTAAACATCCTGACTGACGAAAATCTCGTCAGCGTCGGCAAGGTCTTGGACGCGCGCAGCGATGTTCACAGTCTGGCCGAAATAGTCGAGGCGCTCGTTCAGCGTAACAGCAATTGCCGCGCCTTTGTGGACGCCGATTTTGAGGATCAGAGCGTTATCT
>NZ_JBFUBG010000133.1:0-11448 GCF_056405875.1 Rhizobium sp. P1_E6
GAGCGGCGGCGCGGCCGCTACCCCGATGGCTGGAAGGAGGAGCGCATGCGTGGTTTCGGTGTTCACTCGGAAGTGGGAAAGCTGAGAACCGTCATGGTCTGCCGACCATCCCTGGCTCATCAGCGCCTGACGCCTGCAAACTGCCATGATCTGCTTTTCGACGACGTCCTGTGGGTGCATGAGGCACAGAAGGATCACTATGATTTTGTCCTCAAGATGCAGGAAAGAGGGGTCGAGGTTCTTGAGCTCCACGATCTGCTCGGCCAGACGCTCGCCAACAAGCAGGCGCGCGATTTCGTTTTGGATCGGCGCATCACGCCGAACGTGCTCGGCTCGCAGATCGCCGAGGCCATGCGTCCATGGCTTGACGAAATGCCGGCAAACCAGCTTGCCGCCTTTATGATCGGCGGCATCGCGATCTCCGACCTGCCCGATGTCAAGGCTAAGTCGCTGATGCTGAGCGCGCTGCCGGAAACAGATTTCGTCATCCCCCCGATCCCCAACACCCTATTCCAGCGCGATCCATCCTGCTGGATTTATGGCGGCGTGACCTGCAATCCGATGTTCTGGCCGGCAAGGCGCGCAGAGACATTGATCCAGCGCGCGATCTACAAGTTTCATCCGATCTTTCACGGTGGTGACTTCAAGATCTGGTGGGGCGATTCCGATACTCAGTTCGCCAATGCCTCGATGGAGGGCGGCGACGTCATGCCGATCGGCAACGGCACCGTTCTGATCGGCATGGGCGAGCGCACCACCTATCAGGCCGTTGGCCAGGTGGCACAGGCCCTGTTTAAGAACAAGGCCGCAAAGCGGGTGATCGGCTGCCTGATGCCGAAGAGCCGTGCAGCCATGCATCTCGATACGGTTTTCAGCTTTTGCGATCGTGACCTTGTCACGCTGTTTGCCGAAGTCGTCGACCAGATCCGCTGCTACAGCATGTATCCGGTGGATGACGACGGCACATTCGAGATCCATCCCGAAAATCAGCCGATGCTCGATGTCGTCAGCGAGGCGCTCGACCTGCCGCCGCTGCGCACCGTCGAGACCGGCGGCAATTTATATCAGGCCGAACGCGAGCAATGGGACGACGGCAACAATGTCGTCGCACTCGAACCAGGCGTCGTCGTCGCTTACGACCGCAACACCTATACCAATACGCTGCTGCGCAAGGCAGGCGTCGAGGTGATCACCATTCGCGGTTCCGAACTTGGCCGAGGCCGTGGCGGCGGGCATTGCATGACATGCCCCATCTGGCGCGACCCGGCTTACTGACGTTTCACCCACGAACCAGACCGACGGAGCAAGACCATGAGCTTCAATCTGCGCAATCGCTCGCTTCTGACCGTGCAGGATTATACGCCACGGGAATTCCGCTACCTTCTCGATCTCGCACGCGACCTGAAGCGGGCCAAATACGCCCGCACCGAACAGGAGCACCTGAAAGGCAAGGAAATCTGCCTGATCTTCGAGAAAACCTCGACGAGAACGAGATGCGCCTTCGAAGTTGCCTGCTCGGACCAGGGCGCCAACGTGACCTATCTCGATCCGTCCGGCTCGCAGATCGGACACAAGGAATCGTTCAAGGATACGGCGCGGGTGCTCGGCCGCATGTATGACGCAATCGAGTATCGCGGCTCCGCGCAAAAAGGCGTGGAGACGCTGGCCCGTTACGCCGGAGTGCCCGTTTATAACGGCCTGACGGACGAATATCATCCGACGCAGATGATTGCCGACGTCATGACCATGCGTGAGCATAGCGATAAGCCGATCACCCAGATCAAATATGCCTATGTCGGCGACACGCGCTCGAATATGGGGCACTCGCTGCTGATCGTCGGCTGCCTGCTCGGCATGGATGTGCGCATCTGCGGTCCGAGATCACTGTGGCCGTCGGATGAATATATGAACATCGCCAGGGATCTGCAGCAGGCCTCGGGCGCGCGGCTGCTGGTCACCGAAGATCCGAAGGAAGCGGTCAAGGATGTTGATTTCATCCACACGGATGTCTGGGTTTCGATGGGCGAGCCAAAAGATGTCTGGCGCGAACGCATCAAGCTGCTCACGCCCTATCAGGTCAATCAGGAGCTAATGAAAGCGACCGGCAATCCGCAGACCAAATTCATGCATTGCCTGCCGGCGTTCCACGACACTGAAACCGTGCTCGGCAAACAGATCGCCGAAGATTATGGCATGGAAAACGGCCTCGAAGTCACCGATGACGTCTTCGAATCCGAGGCCAATGTCGCTTTCGAGCAAGCGGAAAATCGCCTGCACACGATCAAGGCCCTGCTCGTCGCTACTTTGGGAGATTGACATGCGTGTGGTCATTGCGCTTGGCGGCAATGCGCTTCTCCGGCGCGGGGAGCCCATGACTGCCGATACCCAAAGGCGGAACGCGCGCGTCGCTGCTCAGGCCATTGCGCCATTGGCGGCCGAACATGAGATCGTCATCACGCACGGCAATGGGCCGCAGGTTGGGCTGCTCGCGCTCCAGGGAGCCGCTTACAAGCCGGAGGAGGCCTATCCGCTCGATGTTCTCGGCGCCGAAACCGAAGGCATGATCGGCTATATGCTGGAGCAGGAACTCGGCAATCTCCTGCCTTTCGAGCAGCCGCTGGCGACGCTTCTAACCATGGTGGAAGTCGATGCCGATGATCCTGGTTTCCAAAACCCGACCAAGTTCGTCGGTCCGGTCTACGAAAAGGCCGAGGCCGACCGGATCCGCACTGAAAAGGGCTGGGTCTTCAAGCAGGATGGCGAAAAATGGCGGCGCGTCGTCGCTTCGCCGGCACCGAAGCGCATCTTTGAAATTCGTCCAGTCCGCTGGCTCTTGGAAGAGCACACGATCGTCATCTGCGCAGGTGGAGGCGGTATTCCGACCATGTACGAAAAGGGTGCCGACCGAAAACTGATCGGCGTCGAAGCCGTCATCGATAAGGACCTCTGCTCGGAGCTTCTGGCGCGCGAGCTCTATGCAGATCTTTTGATCATGGCAACGGACGCCGAGGCCGTCTGCATCGACTGGGGCAAACCGTCCCAGAAGGCGATCCACCGCGCTCGTCCCGATGATTTCAGGCAGTTCTCATTTCCGGCCGGCTCGATGGGGCCGAAGGTGGATGCCGCCTGCCACTTCGCACGGGCAAACGGCAAGACGGCCGCCATCGGCTCGCTTGCCGATATTGCCGGAATGGTACGCGGCGAGCGCGGTACGATTATCAACGAAAGTTTTGATGGGCTGAGTTGGCACTGAACTTCTAAGGCAAACTTATCCTGAGACGGCCGGGTGCGTTGCTGCACCCGCTGCCGTCTGTTTGTTTGTGACTTCGACCGCGTTTCGCCTTTGCCAGACATAGACGGGAATTCCGAGCATCAGCAAAACGAGCCCATAAAGCACCGGCTCGGCGCCGGAGCCATACAGGGTGAAGATCGCAAAGACGAAGGCGATAAGCTCGATCGCACTCACCCGTGGCATCCGTCCCTGGGTCGCGCCGGCAACCAGGCTTCCGGCAAGCGCGCAGAAGGCATAGGGAACAACGGCCGCCATCGTGCTCAGCCCGACCATCAGCCGGTAAACCGCCGCAAAGCCTTCAGAGCCGAGAGCCTGGACGAGTACCAGCAGCGTTGCAAACAATGCCGAAACGACCATCCCCCATGCAGGTACGCCGCGCGAGGAGAGCCGTGCGAAAAGCGGCGGAAACAATCCGTCGCGCGCAGCGGCCATCGGCACCTGGCCCATCAACAGGGTCCAGCCGTTCAGGGCACCGATCGAGGAGAGCAGTACGGCGATCGAGATCGCCAGCTCTCCGGGGCGGCCCCACATGATTCCGGCGGCTTGCGAGAAGGGCGCGATTGAGTGAACCAGTTGCTCACGCGGCATGAGCCCCATGACGACAATGGTGCCGAGTACATAGAGGGTGGCGGCGATTGAGATCCCAAGGACGGTGGAGCGGGGAATGGTCCGCTCGGCGTTCTCGACATCGCCGGCGGGCACGGTCGCTGATTCCAAGCCCAGATAGGCGAACATAGTCAGCGGCGCCAACGTTGCGATCGACTGCAGCAGCGGCTGGCCACTCGGGTTGAACTCGGAAAAATGCGAAGTGTCGATGTAGAGAAGGCCGATAATGGCGACGGCGCCGAAGGGAAGCAGCTTGGCATAGGTCGTGACCTGCGCGAAGAGACCGGCCGCGTGAACGCCACGAAGATTGACCAGCACGATCGCCCAGATCACACCGAGCGTCAGAACGGTCGCGGTAAAGCGGTTGCTGAGGGCCGGAAAGAGGTCGACCATCACACCAGTAAAGGCAATGGCGATAACGGGCAGCGACGTCCAGATGGAAATCCAGTAGCCCCAGGCGATCAGAAAACCCGCGAAATCTCCATAGGCCAGCCTCGTATAGGCATAGGGCCCGCCGGTGACCGGTACGAGGCTCGCCAGGCGAGCGAAGGTGAGGCCGAGACAGATTGCGCCGGCGCCCATGATGATCCAGACGATGATTGCGAGGTTGCCGTAGGGCGCCACTGCGGCTGGTGAAAGATAGAAGCCGGATCCCACCATGTTTCCGACCACGATGGCGGTGCAGGCGGCAAGTCCGAGACTTTTGCCATTCGACGAGGTTGTCATAAGGTCCCTCCCGTGAGCCGGCTTCCGGGAGCCGATGGCTCTTCGGACTGCCTTCGAGCCGTGATTGTCGTTGCAAAAACGGACAGCCGCAATCCGGATCAATGCGTAGTCGCCAGGCCTCGTCTAGCCTTCCCGATTGTCGTAAAGCCTTTAGAATGACCGGTGCCGGAGTGGGGTGACGATGTTAAGCGAGCAGGGGTTTCTCAGGATCTCGATTGCAGCGACCGTGGTGGTCGCGACCCTCGGCGTGGTTTTCGGTATTCTTTCCGGCTCATTTTCCATTGCCTTCGATGGTGTTTATTCGCTGGCCGATGCGGCGATGACCGGACTTGCGCTGTGGGTTTCGAGCCTGATCCTGAAATCGACGCAGAGCGATGCCCAATCCGGCAGAATTCGAAACCGGTTCACGATGGGCTTCTGGCATCTGGAGCCGATCGTACTCATGCTCAATGGCTGCCTGCTGATGACGGTCGGCGTCTATGCGCTGATCAGCGCGATCATCAGCATTTTGAACGGCGGCCACGAACTCCGTTTCGGCATGGCCGTAGCCTATTCCACCGCGACGGTGCTCGTCTGTATGGTCATGGCTATCATGGGCATCAGGCTGAACCGCCGCATCAAATCCGATTTCATATCGCTCGACATCAAGGCCTGGATCATGTCGGGCGGAATCGCACTTGCATTGCTCATCGCTTTTCTCATCGGCATGGCCGTGCAGGCGACGCCGGTTGCATGGGTCGCAAGCTATATGGACCCCGCGGTCCTAGCACTCGTCTGCCTCGTCATGATCCCGCTTCCGATCACCACCGTATGGAAGGCGCTGAGCGAAGTCCTGTTGATTGCCCCTGTCGATTTGCAAAACCATGTCGATCGCATTGCATCGGAAACTGTCCGCCGCCTCGGCTTCCTCTCTCACCGCGCCTATGTTGCCCAGGTCGGCCGCGCCAAGCAGATTGAGCTCTACTTCATCGTACCCGAAGGACTTCCCCCAAAGACTTTGGAGGAGTGGGATGCGTTGCGCGACGAGATTGGGAATGCGATCGGCGACGAGAGTGCCAATCGCTGGCTGACGATTGCCTTCACCACCGACACAGAATGGGCGGAGTAACGTCAGCTGGAAGCATCCGGGCCGTCTCCACTGCCTAAATGCTTTGCGTCACGTTGATTGCAATCAACGACGCCGCACTACCCCTCATGTACGATCCTTCTACCTGAGATGCACACGGCTGCATGGCGGCCGGAGCCTTTGACATCAGGTTTCTGGAGGAACTCATGGAATTCCAGACGGCATTTCCTATCGCTGTTATTGACGAAGATTTTGACGGAAAAAGCGCCGCCGGACGCGGCATGCGCGATCTGGCAGCAGCCATCGAGAAGGAAGGCTTCCGGATCGTCTCCGGCGTTTCCTACGAAGACGCCCGTCGTCTGGTCCATGTCTTCAATACCGAATCCTGCTGGCTGGTCTCCGTCGACGGTACCGAGGACAAGGCCACACGCTGGCAAGTGCTCGGAGAGGTGCTGGCTGCAAAGCGACAAAGAAACGACCGGCTGCCGATCTTTCTCTTCGGTGATGATACGACCGCCGAAGATGTTCCGGCGGCAGTGCTACGCCACGCCAATGCCTTCTTCCGGCTGTTTGAGGATTCCGCGGAATTCATGGCCCGCGCCATCGCGCAGGCCGCCCGCAACTATCTCGACCGGCTGCCGCCGCCGATGTTCAAGGCGCTGATGGATTACACGCTGGAGGGCGCCTATTCCTGGCATACGCCCGGTCACGGCGGCGGTGTTGCTTTCCGCAAAAGCCCGGTCGGCCAGCTCTTCTATACGTTCTTTGGCGAAAACACACTTCGCTCTGATATCTCCGTATCGGTCGGCAGCGTCGGCTCCCTTCTCGATCATGTCGGGCCGATCGCGGAGGGCGAGCGCAATGCGGCGCGCATCTTCGGCACAGACGAAACCCTCTTCGTCGTCGGCGGCACGTCGACAGCCAACAAGATCGTCTGGCACGGCATGGTCGGGCGCGGCGATCTCGTGCTCTGCGATCGCAACTGCCACAAGTCGATCCTGCACTCGCTCATCATGACGGGTGCGACGCCGATCTATCTGACGCCCTCGCGCAACGGGCTAGGCATTATCGGCCCGATCTCCAAGGATCAGTTCACGCCTGAATCGATTGCCCGCAAGATCGCCGCAAGCCCCTTTGCCGGGCAAACGAGCGGCAAGGTCCGGCTGATGGTCATCACCAATTCGACCTATGACGGTCTCTGCTACAATGTCGATGCCATCAAGGCGTCACTTGGCGATGCAGTCGAAGTGCTGCATTTCGACGAGGCTTGGTATGCCTATGCCAATTTTCACGAATTCTATGATGGCTTCCACGGGATCTCGTCGAACCAGCCTGCGCGATCGCAGAACGCCATCACCTTTGCGACGCACTCGACGCACAAGCTGCTGGCAGCCCTTTCTCAGGCATCGATGATCCATATCCAGCATGCCGAGAACAAACGTCTCGACGTAACCCGCTTCAACGAAGCCTTCATGATGCACACGTCGACTTCGCCGCAATATGGCATCATCGCCTCCTGCGATGTCGCTGCCGCCATGATGGAACAGCCGGCCGGCCGCGCGCTGGTGCAGGAGACAATCGACGAGGCGATCAGCTTCCGCCGGGCGATGAATGCGGTCAGGAAACAGACGGAAGGCAACTGGTGGTTCGACGTCTGGGAGCCGACGGTTGCCGAGCAGACGCCGAGCGACACCCATGCCGACTGGGTCTTGAAACCGGACGATGCCTGGCATGGGTTTACCGGGCTTGCCGAAAACCACGTCATGGTCGACCCGATCAAAGTCACCATCCTCTCGCCGGGCCTGTCTGCAAGCGGTGTCATGGATGAGCACGGGATACCGGCCGCCGTCATCACGAAGTTCCTGTCCTCCAGGCGCATCGAGATCGAAAAGACCGGCCTTTATTCCTTCCTCGTGCTTTTCTCGATGGGCATCACCCGCGGCAAGTGGAGCACGCTTGTCACCGAACTTCTCAATTTCAAGGATCTCTATGACGCCAATGCGCCGCTGACCCGGGCGCTGCCGGCGCTCGCAGCAGCGCATCCGGAAGCCTATGCCGGCATGGGGCTGAAAGATCTCTGTGAACAGATCCACGCAATCTATCGCAAGGACGACGTGCCGAAGGCGCAACGCGAGATGTATACGGTGCTGCCGGAAATGGCGATGCGTCCTGCCGATGCCTACGACCGGCTGGTCAAAGGCCGGATCGAGAGCGTCGAGATCGACGATCTCATGGATCGCATCCTTGCCGTGATGATCGTTCCCTATCCACCCGGAATTCCGCTGATCATGCCGGGCGAGCGGATCACGCTGTCAACGAAGTCCATTCAGGATTACCTTCTTTACGCCCGTGATTTCGACCGCAAGTTCCCCGGTTTCGAAACCGATATTCACGGCCTGCGCTTCACACCCGGTGATAACGGACGCCGCTATCTGGTTGATTGCATTGTAGCGGAGGCACAAGAATGATCCCGCGTGATGTGAAGTCGCCGACGGTCGCCATACCGTTCCATAAGATGCTGAAGATCGTGGCCGTCATCGACCGCGACAATTCTCAGGCGCAGGAGTTGGTGGCGCAGATCACCGCCCAGGGTTTTGAGGTGGAGCTACGCGACGACTATTCCRCTGATGTGTCGGAAGATGCTGACGTCGGCGCCTATATCGGCTCGGTCGAAGGCGGGCAGTTGCCGGCGGCACGCAGCTTCCTTCGCGCTGTGAGAGAAATAGGCTTCCGAACGCCGATCTGGGCGATGGCCGATACGCTGACGATCGCCGATATGGATGTCGTCGAGATGGCCGGTGAGGTGGATGGTTTCGTCTATCTCGGCCAGCAGACGCCGACCTTCTATGCCAAGCAGATCGTTTCCAGCGCGGTCAACTACGGCAAATCGCTGCTGCCACCTTTCTTCGGCGGCATGATGGCCTATGACGGCGAGGCAAACATCGCCTTCGATTGCCCGGGGCATCAGGGCGGCCAGTTCTATCGGAAATCGCCGGCCGGGCAGCTCTTCTTCAAATATTTCGGCGAGAGCATTTTCCGCAACGACCTCTGCAATGCCGATGTCGATCTCGGCGATCTCCTGATCCATGAAGGTCCCGCAGTCGAAGCCCAGAAACAGGCGGCACGCATTTTCGGCGCTGATAGGACCTATTTCCTCCTCAACGGAACGAGCACTTCCAACAAGGTGGTTGCCAATGCGGTGCTGCGCAACGGTGACCTTGTGCTCTTCGACCGCAACAATCACAAATCCCTGCATCAAGGAGCCCTCGTGCAGGCAGGCGCCATCCCGATCTATCTGCCGACCGCCCGCAACTCCTTCGGAATGATCGGGGCCGTCGATTGGGCGGCTTGGGACGAAGCCTGGCTGCGGCAAAAGATAGAGGAACACCCGCTGGTCACCGACAAGAGCCGTGCCAAGGCCGAGCGGCCTTTCCGTCTGGCCTGCATTCAGCTCGCGACCTATGACGGCACGATCTACAATGTCCGGCAGGTGATGGAGAAGATCGGCCATCTCTGCGACTACGTGCTCTGGGACGAAGCCTGGATCGGCTACAACGCCTTCCATCCGCTTTTCGAGGGCCATAGCCCGATGCGGCTGAAGGACTTGTCGGCCGACATGCCGGGTCTGTTTTCCACCCAATCGGTCCATAAGCAGGGCGCCGGCTTCTCGCAGGCATCTCAGATCCACAAACGGGACGAACATATCAGCGGACAGCGCCGGTTCGTCGAACACAAGCGCTTCAATGAATCGCTGCTGATGCATGTTTCGACATCACCCTTTTATCCCCTGTTTGCCTCGCTTGATGTCAATGCCAAGGTGCATGAAGGCAAGGCAGGAGAGATGCTGTGGGACCGCTGCATCGAACTCGGGATCGAGGTGCGCAAGAAGCTGCGCGGGTTCGTCGATCATTACGAGACCAAAGCGGCAAGCCCCGAAGAGCAATGGTTCTTCGATCCCTTCGTGCCAGACAGGGTGTCGGTTTCGGGCTCCAAGCACACCGGCGATCTCGCCGATACCAGATGGGAAGATATTCCGACCGATGTGCTGAAGCGTGAGCAGCAATGCTGGCGGTTCGATCCGCAGGCGAAGTGGCATGGCTATTCGGGTTATGCGCCCGGCTACACCATGGTCGATCCAAACAAGCTTGCGATACTGACACCCGGCATCGACCGGAAAACCGGCGAGTATCGCGAATTTGGCATCCCGGCGACGGTCGTTGCCAACTACCTGCGCGAGCAGCGGGTCGTGGCGGAGAAATGCGATCTGAACAGCCTGCTCTTCCTACTGACCCCGGCCGAGGACGAGAGCAAGCTGAACACGCTGGTCGCCAAGCTCGTCAAGTTCAAGAACCTCTGGGACCGCGATGCGCCGCTGCAGGAGGTGCTGCCGACCGTCTTCGCGGCCAATCGCGAGCGTTATGCCGATTATTCCGTTCGCCAGGTCTGCCGGGAGATGCATTCCTTCTATCGCGAGGCGGGCGTCAAGGAGTTGCAGCGCCTCTGCTTCCGCTCCGAGAGCTTCCCGGAACCGGCAATCGCGCCCAAGCAGGCTTATGAGGCGCTGGTCGCCAACAATGTCGATTATGTGCCGCTGGCGGAAGCTGCCGGCCGCATCTCGGCGACGCTGGCGCTGATCTACCCGCCCGGTATCGGCGTGATCGTGCCGGGAGAACGCTGGGACGACCGGGCGCGGCCGATGCGGGACTATTTCCTCGCCTTCGAAGAATCCTTCAATCGCTTCCCCGGCTTCAATTACGAGGTCCAGGGCGTGTTCCAGGAGCGGATCGATGGGCGGATCAAGTTCCACACATATGTCGTGCGCGAGTAGGGGGTAGGGAGGATTTCATCATGACCGATAACACGATRCATCTCGCGGCCGAGACCACGGCCAAGAAGAAGATGAACCTTGTGCAACTCACCTTCATCGTCGCCGTCAACATGATGGGCTCGGGTATCATCATGCTGCCCGCCAATATGGCCCAGGTCGGCGCGATCTCGCTATTGTCCTGGCTGGTCACCGCTGTCGGCTCGATGGCAATCGCCTATGGCTTTGCCCAGGCGGGGCTGTTCAATCAGCGCCCCGGTGGCATGTCCGCTTACGCGGAAGATGCCTATGGGAAAGACGGCTACTTCATGGTGTTCTTCCTATATTTCCTCTCGCTCGCCGTCGGCAACGTGGCGATCGGGATTTCGGCCGTCGGTTATCTTGCCGGCTTCTTTCCGGTGCTGACCTCGACACCGATCATGACCTGCCTGGCGCTGATCGTGCTCCTGTGGCTGACCACGGCCGCCAATTTCGGCGGTCCGCGCATCACCGGCCGTATCGGCTCGATCACCGTCTGGGGCGTCATCCTTCCCGTCGGGCTGCTGTCGATTATCGGCTGGCTCTGGTTCAGCTCCAGCACGTTCGCAGCTGCCTGGAACCCGAAAGGACTATCGCTCGCGCAGGGCATGGGATCGAGCATCTCGCTCACGCTCTGGGCTTTCCTCGGCATGGAGTCCGCGGCACAGAACTCCGATGCAGTTGAAAACCCCAAGCGAGACGTGCCGCTCGCCTGCATGTTCGGCACGCTGGGAGCGGCCGTCATCTACATCCTGTCGACGACGGTTATTCAGGGCATCGTGCCGAACGCGGATCTCGCCACCTCTACTGGGCCGTTCGCACTCGCCTATGCCACGATGTTCAATCCGACGATCGGTTCGATCATCATGGCGCTCGCTGTGCTGGCCTGCCTTGGCTCGCTACTCGGCTGGCAGT
>NZ_JBFUBG010000134.1:0-10921 GCF_056405875.1 Rhizobium sp. P1_E6
GGTGAGGAGATGAAGCAGATAGGGCTCGGAATTGGCCTTAGCCTTGTGCTCGTGCTGGGTGTGATTTCTGGCCAAGCTGCCTCCATCAGCAGAGCAAACGACATGACTTACAAAATCGTGACCTTCGGGACCTCTCTGACCGCGCGCGGCGGTTGGCAGTTGCCTTTGCAGGAGGCGCTGACTAAATGCCTTAAGGTCCCGGTTCTGGTGGATTCAGTTGCACGCAGCGGTGCTACATCTGAATGGGCTCTGGAAAAAATAGGGGACGTGATCGCGGCGAAGCCTGATATCGTACTCGTTGAATTCTATGCTAACGACGCTGCGCTTAATCGCTTCATGACCGTGGAGCGCAGTCGTCAGAACATGGCTACGATCCTCGGGCAACTGAAACAGCAATTGCCTCATGCGCGCATCATCGTCATGGGAATGAATCCGATTTTTGGAATCAGGGGCTTCATTCGTCCGTTCATCAATAGCTATATCGATGCTCATCATCAGCTTGCGAACGAGATGGGCCTTGATTTCTATGACAACCGGCCGGCCTGGGCCGAGCTCTCTCCGGATGAACTCTCTGCAGCCATTCCGGACGGGTCGCATCCATTGCCGGAGGCGGCATCCGCCGTCATCGTGCCTGGTTTGACCCAGGAGATCGCATCGGGCAAATGTCAGAATTGAACCAGTCGACCTTATCGAAGGGACAAGCTTATGAAGATTATGGTTTGGTGCGCCGCGCGCGGTGGTATGCGCAGCGTCGTCGAAGCCTATGAACGTGACGGTTTTCTTGAAAAAGAAGATGTCCGCCTCGTCGCTTCCTATGTGGATGGCAATTTTGTTGTAAAGCAGCTCGTGCTGCTGCGCGCACTTATCGTCTATCTCTGGCTGTTGACGACGAAGCGTGTCGAGCTTGTTCATGCTCACTCAGCAATGCGCGGCAGTTTTTGGCGCAAGGGGCTGTTCACATCCCTCGCAAGGCTTTTCGGCATACCGGTGGTCCTGCATTTGCATGGTTCGGAGATGAAGCCGTTCTATGAGAGCCAGCGTCCGTTGCTTCGCCGGCTTATCCGGCGTCACCTTGAGAAGGCGACATTCGTCATCGTGCTTTCGGAAAGCTGGCGGGAGTTCGTCGGTGGGATCGCGCCAGCCGCGCGTATCGTTGTCGTTCCGAATTATGTGCTCATTCCGCCGCCTGCAGATCCACGGATAAGGAAGGCGCATGATCTTCTGTTCCTCGGCCTGATCGGACCACGCAAAGGAACGTTCGACCTCATCCCGGCTTTCGCCGAGATAGCTCCACATCATCCGGATGCGAAGCTGGTGATCGGTGGCAATGGCCAAGTCGAAGAGGCAAACAAGCTCGTAAGAACCCTCTCCATGGAAGGTCGCGTTATATTGGCGGGCTGGGTCGATGGGCAGAAGAAACAGGCGCTGCTTGAGGCAAGCGGCATCTATATTCTACCCTCTTATAACGAGGGATTGCCTATGAGCGTGCTCGAAGCGATGGCCGCCGGGGTTGCCGTCATCACCACGCGTGTCGGCGGTATACCGGAACTGATCACCGACGGCATCGATGGTCTGTTGATCGATGCCGGCGATAAAGAAGGGCTCGCGAATGCAATCTCTGCTCTCGTCAGCGATGAGGGCCTTCGCACGCGCCTCGCCGAAGCCGGCAGACTTCGGGTGGAAAACCATTATAGCGATCGCGTTATACTGCCCTTGCTCCACCGCATTTATGAAGAAGCCTCAGGCGCGGGAAGACGGCAGGGAGTCGCCAGCCGCCAAACACTGGAAGGTCGGCCGTAGGTTGCCGTTTCGTTGCGGCGAATTGCATCAGCCAGGACAGCTTCTCCGAGCGCTTCTTGAATGCTCGGAGAAACCTGTTTTGATTGAACGGTTGCTATACCAGTCGCGGATCAGCGATTTTTCGAATGATGAAACGGGACAGCCTGACTGTAAAAGGCGTGCCATTCTTGTCTGACGTGATGTCCAGGTCGCATTTCAGATTGTTGAAGGGCAAATCGGGCATCAGGAAGGGGTTGGTCTTGATCCACCAGCCTTCGCTGGTAGCTCCGACCGGATGCGCGAAATCGCCAGACGAGGTCCAAAGCCCTCCGGTGCTCTGGAGGAGCTGTTTGTCCTGTTGCAATTTGAAGATGATTCGCGCTGTACCCAGCTGATCACCGGCTAACTGTTCAACGAACATAGCAGCGTATATCCAGTCGCCTGGCGCCAGTTTCCCTGAAGTTGCGATCGGATTGGCGTTGAACTGCACATGCGTGTAGGCTGCATCGTTATTGTCGGTCGGCGTCACAGCCAGACGCGCGCCCCTGATGGCGTCTTCGAGTTCGTCGATGGAGCAGGCAACGCTCCCGGCATTGCGCCCGATGCCGCACCGGAAACCGGTCGGAATCTGGCCCGTGATTGCCGGGCTGGCTTTGCCGCCCGCTGCTCCGTCCAATCGTCCCATGCTTGCGCCCGCAAGATTTTCCGCAGCTGGATCCGAATTGAACGTAGAGCCGGCGCTAATGGCAGCCTGGAGGATAGGCAGCAATTTTTCCTTGCCGATCCGCCGTGCGCCTTTCGGTGCGAGATGAATTTTGTCTTTCTCGTACATGCTGAGATCTTGGACCCCGCCCGGTGCAAGAATATCGTCGTTGCCGTCGACAATCCCGAGTACGCCATCGCGTCCTTGCTGGGCTTTTATCCAATTGTTTGAATCGGCAATTGCCTTATGGCGGGCATCGTTTTTGGGCCAATCACCTCTCGGATAGATCGTCATGAGGATGACCCATGCACCTCCGGCTCGCGCCAGCCGCAGCCCCTTGTCGAGCTTAGCGATGATTTCCGCTGCCGCTGCAGGTCTGTTTTTCCCGGCAACATCGCCTGAATTTACGGAATTGGTCCCTCCCTCCAGGATGATAACAGCAGGGTGTTTCGCAAGAAGCGCAGGGAGGCGGGTGAGAATGCCGGTAGGTTCTTCATTACTCCATTCGAGATGGGCTCCGAATATCCCCTGGTTTGCTCCGGAAATATTGCGACCTGTCGGGTCGGCTGTGTCGTACCAGCTATCATGGTCGAAGCGGGGATCGAGGGCGCGGGCCCATTCGATGAAACCGTTCGCCATGCTGTAGCTTACCGCAAAGGTATTACCTGAGCTTGGAACCAGAGGAGAGCCCGCATAGACGCCGTAGCCGATATGGCTGTCGCCGATCGCAGATACCCTGGTTCCGACCGGAAGGGGCAGAGCAGGCAGCGGACGGTGGGTCTCGGTTGCGCCGGTGACCGAGTCATCATCGATAGCGGCGTCGGATAATGGAAGTGGGGAAGCCGCGGCCATTGCTGCCTCTGGAGAAAAAGCAAAGCCGATTCCGATCATCGCAGCCCCTCCTTGCAGGAGTTCGCGGCGTGTCGCAGGTCGTCGGTTCATCTATGATCCCATCCGATAGGTTTTCGGAACAAGCAGTTTATTCGCAGCACGGTCGTTGACGTGCAAGAAAATATCCTGTCGAATGTTGGCTGATGAAAACGACAATTATCCGTCGCTCTTTCCCATATGCTGAACATGATTTCCTGTCTGCATTCAAAATGAAGCTTTTGAGATAAGGCATTGCATGAGCACGGAGACAGAGCATCCGCGGCCGGTCGGCCGCCTCTCCAGGATGCGAGCAAAAGATTGGCGGAACTTGTTATCTTTCATATTCTCGCTGGCTTCTGCTGATATGCCATGCGGGCATATCTTGCGTGAACCGGTTTCCCATATTCGATCAGGAGGACATTGACATTGAAAGAGAACAAGGGTCGATGGACCATCGTCCTCTTAACCTGCCGTGATCCTGCCAAGGATTTCCGCCTGCCGCTTGCGGAAGAGCTGCATCTTCTCGGGCATAAGGTCTTCTATATCTTTTTGAAGCGGCGCCCCGTCGTCATCGATATGGACAATAGCCAGGAGAAGCGAGTGTTCTCGCTGCCGAAATTCCTGAGCTTCATGCGTCATAACTTCAGCGGCCACAAGCCGTTGCTCTTCGTCAATTCCACCAATCTTGTTTTCCCGGCAATGAGCCGAATGCTGCGGGCGCTTTGTGGCGGCTTATGGTGCCTGGATATGCATGATGACCTGCTGTATGGGCGCACCGGTTACGCGCGCGTGAAGGCGCAGATCGCGCAGACCATTCTTCTCGGCGGCTCGGATGTCGTTGTTCATGCCGCGCCGACACTCAAGCGACTTTTCCCGACGTCGCGTCATCTCGGTAATGCTTCCTCGGTCACAGCTATCGAGCGGCCAGCGCCCGATTGGGAAAAAGTTCTGATTCTGGCGAGTGTGGACGAGCGGCTTGATTTCGATTTCCTGGGAGCGGCGGCAACGGCAAATCCGGGACTGCGTTTCGATATCCGCGGACACATTGCTAGCGACGACCCGAAAGTTAAGCAAAAAGTCGATCAACTGACAGCGGCGCACCCAAACATCGACTATCTGGGACCTTATGTTAACAGCGAACTGCCTACGGTCCTCGGCGCCTATGCCGTCACCCTTGCGCCTTACGTCGTCGGCTCGCCACTGACCGATTATATCGATCCGTTGCGTTTCTATCATTGCCTGAATTCCGGAATGGAAGTGATTTCGACCGGTATTCCCAAGGCTCGCGATTTCGGCAGTGTCCTGCATTGCGTGGAAGACCCTGCTGAAGTGGGGCCACTGGTTCGCGGGCTTGCTGAAGGTACGATCGCGCGCCGCAATGGCGGGTCAACCGCCTCGGTATACAACTGGAGAAATCGGGCGATCAAGCTGCTTGATATTGTATCCGGCGAGACTTCAGGCGCCGAAGGCCTGCCGGCCTGATTGTGTCGAAAAATCTATTTCCGATCCGGCGGAGTGCTTTGACCGCCGGATCGGCACAAGTGTGAGATATGTCGATCTATTCGACTTTCCTTGGCCATTTTGTTGCTTCAAGCTAAGGTACGTGTTATCGGAAAGCAAATGCTGCGTTGCACCATTGAAAGTCGAACCACCGTCCTGCGGCCCTATGACTTAGCTCTTTCTGCATAGCGGTTTTCCGCCCCGAATTGGCTCCTCTGCTAAGACATACTCACACCTGAAGGCGCCATTTCCGAAGAGTGAAATGGACGGCAGCAAGAATTAGGAGAGCATCGAATTGCCTGGTTTGAACCGATTTTTGAAGCTTCGCCGGATCGTGGTCGATGCGCGACGGTTTTATCTGAACCGTTTCTGGGGGATGAACATCCATCCGACGGCCGATTTTTCGCTCTCTGCACGGTTTGATAAGACACACCCCAAAGGCATCTATGTCGGAGAGGAAAGCTATGTCGCTTTTGACGCTGCTATCCTCGCGCACGACACGACGCGTCGAATGTATCGCGACACACGCATCGGCAAACGCTGCTTCATTGGTGCCAGAAGCATCATTTTGCCTGGGGTGACGATCGGAGATCATTGCATCGTCGGATCTGGAAGCGTCGTGACAAAGGACATGCCGGCCTATTCGATCATCGCAGGCAATCCCGCACGCGTTATACGCTCCAATGATGGGCTTGATCCCTATGGTCGTATTCCAAGGGTCGTAGAGCAAGTCCCCAGTGAAGCCGAGGCTGACGAGCTTCAAAGCCGGCAGGCGTGAGGTCGCGACCGTCGTAGGCCGGGCGTTAAATTTTGCCGGTTAATACCCTTGATGTTCTGAAAGCGAGAAGCATGACCGAGAACGACGCAAAGCGGGCTTCCCTGGCCATCTATCTCCCCGATCTTTCCGGCGGTGGCGCGGAGCGCTTGCATGCGCGCCTGCTGCCGCAATTCTCCCAGGCAGGCTTCAACGTCACCTTTCTCCTCGACCGCGAGGGAGGAGAACTAACAGACCCGGTGAAAGAGCAGGGCGCGCGGATAGTTGCCCTTGATGCAAAACGGCAGCTCAGCGCCTTGCCCAAGCTCGTCCGCTATCTGAAAGACGAAAAGCCCGACATTCTGATAGCGAATATGGAGCACATGAACGTAATGGCGGTTCTAGCCCGAAGGCTGGCCGGTGTTCGCACACGCATTCTCGTAACTCAGCACAATGCGTTTTCCGAGCAGGTGAAGCGGCGCTCCTGGCAATTCCGAGTGCTGCCGGCGCTTTATCGCATGGCGATGCCTTTCGCAGACGTTATCGTCGCAGTGTCGGCGGGTGTCGCCGATGACCTTGCCGCGAGGGCGGGCATCAATCGTTCGAAGATACGTGTCATCTACAACGGTGTCGTCACCGAAGATTTCGAAGAGCGCACGTCGAGGACGCCGGAACATCCGTGGTTTGCTGATCCCCGACCAGTTGTTCTGGCAATGGGACGGCTGGTACCTCAGAAGGATTTCACGACCCTGATCAAAGCTTTTGCAGGCGTTTCAAAGCAGAGTGACGCAAGGCTTCTCATCTTGGGCGATGGCCCGATGCGGAGAGAGCTGGAGGCACTCGTAAAAAGTCTGAATCTCCAGGACCGTGTTTCCATGCCGGGCTTCAGCGAGAACGCGCTCGCCTACTTGAAGCGCGCGAAGCTTTTTGTGCTTTCTTCCCGATTCGAGGGATTCGGAAACGTGGTCGCCGAGGCACTTGCTTGCGGTACGCCAGTCGTTAGTACCGATTGTCCGCATGGTCCGGCCGAGATTCTGGATGGCGGCCGTTTTGGCTCTCTCGTGCCTGTCGGCGACGCCGCTGCCTTGGAGAAGGCCGTTATCGACAGCTTGGGTCRCTCAGTTGATGTCGCGGCACTTCAGGTGAGGGGGCAAACATTCAGTGTTGCCAGATGCGCGAAATCTTATTGTGAGGTGCTTGCATGAGTGGCGTTAGCAGGAGTGCCAATCGCGATAAGTTCGGCAGCATCGAAATCGGGCGTGGGATCGCTGCACTGCTCGTTGTGCTCCACCACACTGGCAGCATCATGTCCGAACCCCGGTTTTTTGGAGCCGAGCCGTTCAACAGCCATTTCAACAATTTCAATGTTGGCGTGGATTTCTTTTTCGTTCTTAGCGGCTTCATCATCACTTGGATTCACTGGAGCGATATAGGTCGCACAGAGCGGATCCGCTCTTTTGCGGCGAAGCGGTTTGTCCGCATTTATCCGCCCTACTGGTTCATCCTCGTTCCGCTTGTCATCCTATATTTGGTCTTCACGGGGGCGGGGCAGCCAAGCCAGCGCGACCCGATCAACATTATCCTGTCCATCCTTCTCCTGCCCAATGTGATTCCACCTGTCCTCGGTGTGGCCTGGACGTTGACACATGAGATCTTCTTCTACGCGCTTTTTGCCGTGATCATCTGGGCCGGCCGTAAGGCATTGTGGATCTTGCCCGCATGGGCACTGGCTATCGTCGCAGCAAATCTTCTGGTGACGTTCCAGGCGATCGGATCGCTGGCCTTTCCATTCTCGTTCATTTTGAGCCCATTCAATATCGAATTTATCATGGGTGTCGGCGCGGCAATGATATTGCGGCATGCGAGAATACCGGTGCCACACCTCATCGCTACTCTAGGCGTCGCCGGCTTCTTCATCTTGACGTGGTTCTTCGTGAACATTCAGGACGATCCGTTGGTTGGACGTCTGGCTTTCGGTACCGCGTCCATGCTGTTCGTTCTTGGAGCAGTGGAAATCGAACGCCATCGTTCGCTGAACGTGCCAAGATTCCTCCTTGCCTTCGGTGCCTCCTCTTACGCCCTTTACCTTGTGCACCCGRTCGTACTTTCATTTTCGATAAACCTGTCGTCACGGCTCGGAATCTCGACATATTTTTCGTTGAATATTATTGCGATCATGATTGCATTCGTCGCCACGGCGTTTGGAATTTTTTATCACTATCTTATCGAGCGCAGGCTTATAAGATTTGCGCGTCGTATCGTGGAGCCGCGTAGAGAAATCCAGCCTACGGATCGCTATCCCGCGGAAAATGACGAATCTAGCGGTATTAAATCGGAGCAGAAGGTATCGAGGGTCGAAGCATGAATGCTGCCCGGCAAAAGGAGGCTTCTCCCTATCGTCTTTCGCCGCGCGAGCTCGCACTCGTTTTTATCATTACGTTTCCTCTGATTGGCACGCTCTTTCCACTGGATTCGTATCTCGGTTGGAAATCTCCGGCGCTTGCCGCTGTTGTTATTAAGAGTCCGCTTAATACGACAATAATACTTACCGTCATATTGACTTATATTGTGTGGCTTTTCAGTAGAAATCCACAGAAGTCCATATCTGCCCTAAGGCGGAACTGGATATTGTTCGTTTTTCTTCTGTGGGCGTTCTGCACATCACGTTGGATGCCTGAGCCGGGGCAATCGTTCAACAGAACAGGGCGTATGCTCGTTTTTACGCTCTATGCCGTCTATCTCGTGGAATTTGTGCCGTATCGACGGGTTCTTCAGCTTCTCGCGATAAGCTTGTGCATTTCTTGTACGATTTCGCTCTTCATGATCGTCGCGGTCCCGTCGCTTTCCTATAGCGCGGAGGATTTGCGCGGTGCCTGGCGTGGCGCGATGATACACAAGAACGTTATGGGAGGCACGGCATCGATGACCTTCCTTGTTGCCCTTGTGTCATGGCGCATGAAGCTGCTGAACCCCTACCACATCGTGGCTATTGCCTGTCTGGCGACTTTTCTGTTGCTTATCGCGAATTCGGCAACAGCGCTTTTGGCTGCATTCGTCATCACAGCCATCCTCGCGTATCTGATCTATGTGGTTAACAGGGTTTCCTACCCCTTGGTGCTGCTGTTCTTCACCGGTCTTGTGGCATCTGTTGCAGGTGTCATAATTATATCAAGCGGCATCATTTACACCCTGCTCGGACGAGATGCGGGACTGACCGGACGTGCAGAGGTTTGGGAGTTCGCCTCTTTCATGATCGACCAGAACCCCTTCTGGGGTTATGGCAACGGTATCTGGGCGACGGATTTCTTCAAGCCGATCGTTTTGCAGGAACTGCATTGGCCCGCGCCTCACGCACATAATGCCTGGCTAGATTTTCGACTGCAGTTGGGATTGCCGGGCTTGCTGTTTGCGGTAGCGATTTGGGCAATCATTGCGATGAGACTGCTCTACGCAATTTCTATTCGGCGTATCCCCGAGATGGCGCTTCCAACAGCTATATTCATATTGCTGAGTATACGTTCCTATTCCGAGACGATCATCGTCGACCCTTCGTTGAATGAGACGTTTTGGCTCGCCTTCTCCTACGCTGCGTTTGCGGCCCTGCCGGTTCGCGAGCGACTTCGYCGTCGTCAACAGGCGCCTGCTCGCAGATCCTGGAAAGGGTCAACGTCTGTTATTCCCAAGCAGGCATTTGTGCACGAGCGAACGGTGCCACCTCTGAGTTGACGCGCTGCTGTCAATCACCGACCTCATTTTCTCAACGGATCGTTACGCCGTTATCAAGACGGTATCCCATCGCGAATTTAGCGTGAAGGCGCGTGGTCGAGCGCGTCAGCAATTGCATACCACATTGGTTTCTTGGCGAAATTGTCATCCAGCGGTAAGCAGCGCTGTCTCAAATGATCTTTTCTCGGCCAACCTTTATGAAGCCAGCTAAAGCGATCCGTCATACCCCAGGTAACAAGACCGACGACGGCGGGTTCGTCGAAAAGCACATTGAGGTACTGTTTGGTGTGGGCCGCGACGATTGTATCTCTCACCTTTATGTCGGGCTCGAGCCTGACGTCGCTTACATCGAGCTCAGTGGCACGTATCTTCAAGCCGAGATCGGCGACCTCTGAGAGAAACCGCCGATAGACGTTTTCATCGAATTCGGCGTCTGCGATCAGGTGGCTTTGAATGCCAAACCCGTCAATCGGCGCGCCCTTGGATTTGAGTTTTTCCAGAAATCCCAGGATCGCATCTCTTCGATTGCCCTGGCTCTGGTAGTAAACGCTATAGTCGTTATAGTACAATTTGGCCTTCGGATCGGCTTCTCGGGCGACGTGAAAGCAATCCACGATGAAATCGATGCCGCCTTTATTATACGGCGTCCAGTTGCGCAGGTTGTCGGGCCTGCCGTCTTCCGGTGCGATCGCCTCGTTAACGACATCCCATTCCATGACGCGTCCGCGAAAATGACTGATGATGTCGCGAGCGTGGTCGAGAACGAGTTTCTGGCCGTCATCGCCGGCGAGAATATCTTTCGTCCATACAGGAGGATTTTGATGCCAGACTGCTGTATGGCCTCTTAAAAGGAGGGTATTATCTCCGGCAAACTTGGTAATTCGGTCAGCGTTAAAATAGTTGGACTGGCGTGCCGTTGGCTGGGTGGGCCTCCATTTCATTTCATTCTCAGGAACTATCATTGCAGCGTCGCGTAGCACCGCATCCCGATAGGGCTTGAGGCTGAACAATGGTCCGGCGTTGACTTCCGTGCCGAAAACAAGGCCCCTCTTCTCGGCTCTCTGCCTCAGAGGTGTTTCGCTCGRCTCATCGGCATTGCTGACTTGAACGGAAGCGGTAGCGATCGCGGCGCCGGCAGCGAGGAGGAAAGTTCGCCGATCGATACGCCTTGCAGGCCAATGGCCGATATTATTGCGCATAAATTTCTCCGCCTGAAATTACCTATATTTTTCAGGGTCAATGTGTCAGGACAATGCCAAAGCCCAGCGAATTTTTCCTTTCATAGGTGCCCCTTTTGTGTAATTTCAATTGGCAGAATGGCCTTGAAATAGCAGGAGCGTGAAGATGTCCGAAGCTGATCACCCGGTTGAGGTCTCGGTGGTAATATGCACCAGAAATCGGCACGACCAACTCGAGGAGACGTTGGATTCGCTGATGAAACTGCGGTCCAGTCATCAGTGGGAGGCGATCATTCTTGATAACGCTTCCACAGATCGAACGAAGGAAGTTATAGAGGCGTTTGCCAAGGTCTGCCCGAATGCACACTACGCATATGAGGCTCAGCGTGGACTGGGTGCAGCGCGCGATAC
>NZ_JBFUBG010000135.1:0-10899 GCF_056405875.1 Rhizobium sp. P1_E6
GCCCTGTGCGCGCGAGACCTTCGAAGGCACCGCCTATATCGTCTGCCGCGTCGATCCGGCAAAGGCCGATCTTCGCCTGTTCTGGAAGGATGCCACGGACAAGCCCTATCGCAGCTTTTCAGGTGTCGCCGACGCCGTCACCAGCCAGGGACATCGGCTCGTCTTTGCTATGAATGCCGGCATGTACCGTGAGGATTTTTCGCCGATCGGGCTTTATGTCGAGGATGGCATGGCGCTGGTGCCGGCCAACAGCGATGCGCCGCCGAAAACATCCGGCCCGGTGCCGAACTTCTACAAGAAGCCGAACGGCATCTTCTATCTCGATGAGACCGGCCCGCATATCATGCCCACCGAGGACTTCCTGAAGCAGCAGCCGGAAGTGCGGCTCGCCACGCAATCCGGCCCGATGCTGGTCATCGACAACGGGATCAACCCGATCTTCATACCAGGCTCGACCGACCGCACGCGCCGCAATGGCGTGGGCATCTGCGCAGATGGCACGCTGCGCTTCGTCATCAGCGAGGACCGGGTGAATTTCCACGATTTCGCCCGGCTCTTCCGCGACGACCTCAAATGCCCCGATGCGCTCTTCCTCGATGGCGGTCGCGGCACCGGGCTTTACAATCCGGTCCTTCGCCGCAACGACACGTCCTGGCATGGCGGCTACGGGCCGATCTTCGGGCTGGTGGGGGAGAAAGAGGACTAGATCCTGGATCCGGCGTGCGCCCCGTCAGGCAGGCTGCATGGCCATCAGCTGCCGTGTGTCGACGATCTCGGCGAAATCGGATTCCAGATGTGCCATCGTCACGTCGAAGATGGTGCGGGCCGATAGATCTGCGGATGGCAGGTCGAAGCCGAGCACGGCGTCGCTGACGACGCTCATCTTGAAGCCGAGATCGGACCCGGCGCGCACGGTGGTATTGACGCAGAAGCCGGCGACCGCGCCTGTCACCACCAGATCCGTTATGCCGACCTCGCGCAGATAACCTTCCAGCTCGGTGGAGGCAAAGGCCGATGACGTGGATTTGATGAAGACCGGTTCGTTCTCCCGCGCTTCCGCGCAGGACATAGGCCGGTATCCCGGCGCATTTTCATTCAGCGGCGAGTTCTCGTCGGCATCGCGATGGCGGATATGGATGACGGGCTTGCGGGCGGCGCGAAAGGCGGCGGCAAGGGCTGCGATCTTCTCTGCTGCCTCGCCATTCACACGCCCGCGCCCGGCGTCGAGCCGCTCCTGCATGACCATCTGCATATCGATGATGAGGAGTGCAGTCGTCATGGTCCGGGTTCTTCTCCGCGCTTGAAGGGCTCTCGGCAAATCCTAGCATTTGCCGCTGGCCAAGTCGCTTGCAAAACAGGGCAACAGGCCCGACGGGTCATCACTTCTGCGCCAGTAGCATCACTTCTGCGCCAGTAGCATCATTTCTGCCCGCATTGCATGGGCTGGATGGTGACGCGAACTGCGGGCGTTGACTGGTTCGTCAATGTCCGCGCTGGTCCGGCCATGCAATCCGCCAAGTGAAGTCGCCATGCACATGAGATACGCCACCGACCAGCGGGTCATCAAACCTCTTTTCGTTGCGGCGGCATTTGGGCAGGGTCGGATGGGATCTCGAGTGTACGAATTCACGACGCAAACAACTGTGGAGGACATCCAGTTTCCAGAGGGCGCGATCGTCTTCGCGGACCCTGTATTTCCTCGACTAGGGGCAGCCGACTGCGCTGCTGTTGTCGGGCGACAGCATCTGACTTGCCTAGCATCAGCGGATGCGGCGCCACTGACCGCGTCTCGTTGGAACTTCCAAAACAATAACAGGAGTCAATCACCAATGTCGCATATCGAAAGCCAGCTGCAACGGTTTGGACTAGAACTTCCGGCGCCGATCCTGCTTCCGCCTGACGTGAAACTCTCCTTCCCCTGGGTCCGCATTTCGGGGTCAAAGGCTTATATTTCCGGACACGGGCCGCTCAATTCAGACGGCTCGATAGCCCGACCGCTCGGAAAGGTGGGGAAAGATCTGTCGTTGGAAGAAGGCTACCATGCCGCTCGCCTGACCGCGCTGGCAATGTTAGCCAGCCTGAAAGTTGCGTTGGGTGATCTGGACCGGGTGGACAGCTGGCTTCGCGTCTTTGGCATGGTGAATACAGATTCCTCCTTCAACTCGTATCCACTCGTTATCAATGGCTTCAGCGACCTTATCGCAGAGGTTTACGGCAGCGAACGCGGATCCCACGCCCGCTCCGCGATAGGCGTGGCAGGCCTGCCGTTTGATCTTCCCGTCGAGATTGAAGCTGAGGTTCTTATACGGCCTTAGCGACGGCCTGGACGTCAGCCTGGTCAAGATCAGTCAGCGGCGTCTGATCAGGAAATTCCCCTGGCCTCGGGCGGCCGTCAGCGCGCCGAGTTGCTCGATAACGGCCGGGTGACAGGCCGTGGTGCCGATGGAACAACTTCGAGAACGCCGCGGCGGTTTCGTAGCCGACGCGGCTTGCGATCCGGGCAATCCCCTCATCGCTTGATTCCAGTAGAAACGCAGCCTCCGACATCCGGCGCGCGATCAGATAGCGCTGCATGGACTGGCCGACGAGCCTGGTGAAGCGAGCCGAAAACACCGAGCGGCCGAGCCCCACGCGGTGTGCGAGGTCGCGAAGTGTCCAGGGCAGATCCGGTCGGTCGTGGATCAACTCGAGCGCCCGTCCAATATACGGGTCCGCCATCGCCCCAAGCCATCCGCCTTCTCCTGGCCCGAGAGATTTGATCCAGCTTCGCAACACCTCGACGAAGAGCACCTCTGTCATTCGCGAGAGCGCGACGCGTTGGCCGGGACGTTCAAGCGCCGACTCGCTCACCATGCGTCGCAGGATAGCCTCGAGCCAATCACCGTCGATCGTCGGCTTCAGGAGGAGTACGGGCGGAAGCAGTTCCATCAGGCTACCGCGCGAGGGCCACGATAGAATGAAATTGCCACAGATCATCGTCGAGAGCGGCTGCGCGCTCCCTCCGTGGCGCACGACGCCAAGACGTGCGGATCGATCGAGGTCGATAATCGGGAGCGGCTTCGTCCGGCTATCCGAGTAAATCAAATGGGGTTCGCCGCGTGTGACGACGACGAGATCGCCCTCCTCCAAGCAGAGCTCTTCCCCATGTTCGAGAGCGAGGGTGGCTGTGCCACGACTGAGATAATGGAACAGCGCGTAGGGGCGCTCCGGCAAGGCCAGGTTCCAGGGATGACCGAGCTCGAAGTGAAAGAGCAAGGTTCCGCTAAGGCGAACGCGATCGAGCACTTCGGCGAGCATGTCCATGCCCCTGATGGTAGTCCGCCGCACGGTCGGACACAATATCCGGACGATCGGGGCCTAACGTCCAAGAACCCTTCGTATTATTTCGTGTCGAGGTGAGCCAACAGGGTCACCCAGCAAGCAATCTGGCAAACTGCCGCAACACGAAGCGCGACTTTACCCAAGCGCCTGCCCTTTCCTTGGGATCGGGGTTGTCGGCATCCCAACAGGAGCAAGCAATGCGAATTAAACTACTCTTAGCCGCCACCGTTCTCTTCGCCGGGGCAGCGTTTGCCGCACCCGCCCGATCGGCTGATCTACCCAAGGGGGCGGCGCACAACATCGTGCTCGTCCATGGCGCTTTCGTCGACCAGACAAGCTGGAAGCCCGTTGCCGATATCCTCACGAAGAAGGGCTATAACGTAACGCTGGTGGAAAATCCTCTCACCTCCCTCGCTGCGGATGTCGATGCCACCAGGCAGGCGCTGGCGAAGCAGGACGGCAAGACCGTCCTCGTTGGCCACTCCTGGGGCGGCGTGGTCATCACGCAAGCCGGTGACGATGCCAAGGTCTCCGCGCTCGTCTACGTCTCCGCCTTCGCGCCTGATGTTGGAGAATCTCTGGCGGCCCTGGCCAAGAACGGCCCGACAACTGAAGGCACCAATGCAATTCATCCCGACGACAAGGGCAACCTCTATATCGATCCCAAGGTGTTTCCCACGGCAGTCGCGGCGGACCTTCCGCTGAAGATCGCCGAATCCCTGGCAAACTCGCAGCTTCCGCTGAACCACACAGCCTACGAGGCTCCGGTCGATATCGCAGCCTGGCACGACAAGCCGACGTTTTATGTGATCAGCACAAAGGACAGGGTAATCGCACCGGAGACCCAGAAATTGTTCGCGGCCAGGATCAAGGCCAAGACCACAGAGGTGGCTGGCAGCCATGCCTCCCTCGTCGTCCATGCGCAGGAAGTCGCTGCGGTCATTGAAAAGGCCACGCTCACGAACTGACGATACTGCTCCCGGTGCCACCGTGCCGGGAGTATCTCTCCCCCGCTGAAAACACGCAGGGCAAGGTTGGAACATGGGTCAACTCTCGGCGCAAATGCCGGGTCGGACGTGATGCGGTGCAGCGCAGCCGATGGCTCCGTACCGCATCAGGAAGGGCGCGCCCCGCCCCAGGCAGAGCCCACGACAACCAAAGGCTGAGTCCCCGCAAGAATACATTATACCCATTCGTGAAATCCGGCTATGATCCCGCCACCATAGCCGAGGGGTGGTGAAATGATTTCGTCGCTTCAAAACCTGCTTGCGGGGCGTGTCGACGTGTGCGTCGTCGGCTCCGGGCCTGTCGGTCTGGCGCTGGGCATCGCGCTTGCCCGGTCCGGGCTTTCGGTCGCACTTCTGGAATCCGGCGGCAAGAACATCTCGGCAAAGACGAACCGGCTGGCGGCGGCGGCCTCCATCAGCACCACCCACCATGCCGAAGCGAGCCTGACGATCCGCCGCGCGATCGGCGGCACCTCGAAAGCCTGGGGCGGCCGCTGCGTGGAGTTCGACGACAGCGATTTCGATGGCAGGCCGTCGCGCGGCGATGCGCGCTGGCCGATCGGGCACGACGCCTTCAGGGCCTATTATGACGATGCCCGCGCATTTCTGGGCGCCGAGCTGCCAGCCGTCGAAATGCCTGACATGGACGGCGATTTCGAGCCCTCGATCGAGAGCTGGGCCCGCGAGCCCGATATGGCCAAAGCGCATGGGGCGCTGATCGAAAGCCTGCCGAACCTGCACCTCGTCACCCGGGCAACGGTGATCGGCCTCGATGTCGATCGCGAAGGCGCCCGCACGAAACGGCTCATGGTGTGGCATCGCGGCAAACTGCATTCCGTCGGGGCGACGGTCTTCGTGCTGGCCTGCGGCGGGCGCGAAAATGCCCGGCTGCTGCTGGCAGCGCAGGAAATCGCGCCGCGGCTTTTCGGCGGCGTCGATGGCCCACTCGGACGCTATTACATGGGGCATCTGGCCGGCGAACTCGCCCGCATCCGCTTCACCGATCGCAGCTTCATGGAAAAGATGTTCTTCCGGCGAAACGGCACCGGCGCCTGGTTCCGCTCGCGGCTGATGCCCGGCGTCAGGCTGCAGCAGGAACATGACCTTCTGAACAGCGTCTTCTGGCTGCGCAGCCCGCCGCTGGAAGAGGTCTATGCGACGGCGGGCGCACGCGCGACGCTGAACATGTTCAGGGCGATCACCGGCAGGCGCAAGATGCGCCGGCTGTCCTTCAAGGCGCAGGTATCCGATACCGCCTCGCTTTCCGATCTCGTCGCAAACCCTGTGCAGAGCTTCAACGCCGCCCTGCAGCTGACGACGGCAGCGCTGAAATCCGAGCGCCAGCCGAACTTTTTCGTCAAAAACGGCGAACATCTCTACTGGCTCGCCTATCACGGCGAACAGCGGCCGGTCGCTTCCAACCGCGTGCGGCTGAGCGCCCAGACGGACGAGACGGGCCTGAAGCGGCTGGCGATCGATTTCGCCTTCGCCAGCGAAGACCTGACCTCCCTCATCAAAACCCATCACGCGCTCGCCGAATGGATCGGCGGCCGCGACATCGGCAGCTTCGAATGGCTCTGCCCGCCGGAAGACCTGGAAGAGGCCGTCCGCCGCCAGGCACTCGACGGCTACCACCAGATCGGGCTCACCAGAATGGGCGCCTCGCCCCGCTCAAGCGTCGTCGACGGCAACTGCCGCTGCCACGACCTCGCAAACCTCTATGTCGCCGGCAGCTCGGTCTTTCCGGTGTCCGGACAGGCCAACCCGACATTGCCGGCGGTGGCGCTGGCACTGAGGCTGGCGGATCATCTGAAGGGGGAATTGCAGGGCTAGGCGAAATGGATGAGTGGTACACGACGCGGACAGCTCTTGACCTGTTATGAGGCAGAGGCCGGCCGCCTGCGCCACGCGTCCACTATCGCGGAAACAACGGCATCCTGAGGGTCGCTGGTGTCCACTTCGATGTCATACTCGCAGTAGCCATGGGTTTTGAGGTGGTACGCCGCTTCCCCGATGGAGCGATTTCCGCGGTCCCGTTCGCGTCGCTCGATCTCCTCGATCGGGGCATGCACGCCAACCCAGAAGGTGTCCAGGTGCGCAAGGAGCTGTCGCAACTGCAGCCACCAGCTTGCTTCCTCGACGATGTGTTCGACGAGCAGATCATTGCCAGCTTCGGCAAAACCAACGATCGAGCGATGGAAGCCATTGAAGAACCTGGCTCGTTCATCGTGCGCGCCAAAATCCCGATTTCTACGCTTTATCGTCCGAAAACCCGCATCGGCAAGTTGATCCGAGGCATAGTAGCAAAAGGGCTCCGGAAGAGCCGTCCGCAAAGCTTTTGCCAAGGTGGATTTTCCAGCACTCGATGTGCCGTTCAAAAAGATGATGCGACCGTTCTGCATCGTTTAGGCTTCTCACACTCAAGGCAAAAATCAAGAGTTTGCACCATGGCTCGGCGGTTTCCTTCCTGCATCCACGATCGCCCGGACGACAAGCGCGATGCGTTCGTCACGCATGGCGGGCCGAATGCGGCCCGACCGTTCGAGCTCGGCAAGTCCGTGAAGGGCTGCCCAGAAGGTTTCGGTCACGATCTCCGCATCGGCGCAGAACGGAGATACCACTGCCGCCAGCACCTCGAAACCGGCCCGAAGTTCCGCTCGCGTGTCGGCTTGCGCGAACCGCAATTGGGTCGGGAGGATAAACATGGCCTCATAGAGCGACGGGCGGCTGTGCGCGAAGGCGAAATAGGCCACGGCGACATCCATGAGGGCATCTTGTCGGCCGTTCGCCCCGTCCGCGGCACTCAGAAGAACGGCCGTGAGCTCCTTGAAGCCCTCGACTGCGACTGCTGCTACGATCGCGTCCCTGTTCTCGAAATGTGAATAGAGAACCGGCTGGCTATATTCGATCTCCTTGGCCAGCCGGCGGATCGTGACGGCATCCCATCCCTCGCTCTCTGCGATGGCACGGGCTGCCGCGACGATACGATCTTCGCGATCGGCGCGTTCCCGGCTTTTTCGCTCTGCGATACCCATTCGAAAACTCCCCTGCACGGACATGTGAACATCAGGACCATATCACGGCTTGAAAATCTAGCAACGCTAGCATAAATAACTAGCATCGATAGATTAACTTAACTCGCTAGAAGGATGGCATGATGGACTGGCTTCTGAATGGGATCGCATTGCTCGTGGCCCTCGCAATCATCGCGATCGGCACCGGTTATATCGCGAACCCGACGACAATGACGCGCAGCTTCGGCCTGCCGCTTCCGGCAGACGACCCTAACACCGTCCCGTGGCTTCGCCTCAAGGGCGTCCGTGACATCGCGGCGGGTCTGCTCGTGCTCGCCTTCATGCTGTGGAGTACTGAGCGTGAGCTCGGCCTCGTCCTGCTGGTCGCGGCGATCATCCCTGTCGGCGACATGCTGGTTATTCTCGCCGCTAAAGGATCCGCGAAAAGCGCCTTCGGCATCCACGGCCTGACGGCAGCCATCATGGCGCTCGCCGCCATCCCGATGATGACAGGGGCGCACTGAGATGGTCCACACTCTCTCCCTCTGGCTCCTTGGGGCAGCATTCCTCGGCGCGGGCATCGTCAACGCGATCGGCGCGGCGGGAACGCGAGACGATTTCGTCAAATGGGGCTATCCGCGCTGGTGGGGCATCCTGACCGGCGCCCTCGAGATATCGACCGCCGCCCTGCTCGCGCTTCCCGTCAGCCGCATTCTTGGCCTGGCGCTTGCGGCGGTCGTCATCGCAGCCGCGATTTTCACCGTTCTGCGCCACCGCGACTATCAGCATCTTCCGCCGCTGAGCGTCTTCGTGACCCTGATTGCTCTTGCCACGATCTCATCCTGAGCACCGTGAGCATATACCCTGACGGGATTCACAAGGCTGCACAATTCAGGATAGCGCAACATCTGTTAGAACATTTTCCGGGCATCAATGTTCTTTCATACCATAATCAGCAATGGCTAATTGTTGTTATCGACGCCAGGAGTGCATCATTTCCCCGGCAGGTTGGAAAGACGCAATCGAAGATCATCGACATCAAGGTGGAGGAAAGAACATGAACCGCATCGCAGCTTTCGCAGTGATCCTTGTTTTCGGCGCATTCCCCGCAATCGCCGCGACCGCGATGACAGGCAAGGAACTGACGGCCCTGTTGTCAAATGGCAAGGAACTCACCTTGGGCGGACCGAAGGAAGGGTATAGCGGCAGCCTGTCGATATCGAAGGACGGAACCGCCAAAGGTCAGGTCAAGCTCGAAAACGGTGACGTGATCCCGATCGAAGGCAAATGGCACATTGCCGGCAACAAGTTTTGCCGAACCTGGAAGGCCGGCCGAGACGCCGGAAAGCAGATCTGCGAGACCTGGAACAAGACCGGCCCGAACTCCGTGCGCGTCATGAGCGGCAAGCGCGATCTCGGCCTCAATTCATGGTGATCGCCGAACCGGTTGGATCGGCTATTCCCCCTTTTCGTCGGTCTCATCTGCCCCGGGCTTGGTGCTGAAGAGGCTCTTGAGCGCATTGGTCTTGGATTTCTGCGCCTTGCTCAATTTCAGCGCCCGATTGGCGGCCTTGGCCTGTTCCAGCATCATTTCGATCTGGATCTGCTGGATCTCGGTCAGCCGTTCCCACTGCCGGTTCAACAGGTGATCGACCTTTTCATGCAGGTGGCGGATTTCCAGCTCGGCCTTGAGATTGACCTTATAGTCGTTGAGCGCCCGCAACCGATCCTTTGCTTCCTGGCGGCGCTGGCTCATCATGATGATCGGCGCCTGCAGGGCGGCAATGGTCGAAAGGATAAGGTTCAGCAGGATGAAGGGATAGACGTCGAAGGCGGCTTTCTCGCCAAGCAACAGGTTGATACCCATCCAGACGGCGAGGAAGAAGCAGAAGGAGATGATGAAGGTCCAGCTTCCGCCGAAGGTCGCCACGACATCGGCGACACGATCGCCGAGCGAACGGTGTTCCTCGTAATCCTCTTCGATGTTTTCGGCGAGCGTGTCATGCGTCTTCAGGCTCTCGACGACCTCGTCCTCGAGGTTGGAGAGCTCGCCGCGTTCGTCGCGCAGCAATTCGGCAATGTACTGGCCGCGATAGTCATCGACCATCTTGCGGCTGATATAATCGTCCGAGCGGATGCCGGGGTGTTTCTGCCGCACGAAATCGGCGAGCGCGGGACGCAGATCGTCAAAATGGAAGGCGTCCTTCTTCTTCAGTGTGTGGCCGGTGATCGCGTCCACCAGCTTGACGGACTTTGCCTTCGCCTGCGCCAGGCTCTTGGAATAGTCGTCCATCTCGACGGTGGCGGCTTCTCCGTGCCCGGCATCGAAGTCGACGATTTCTCCTGTTAAATCCAGGGGTTTCTCTTCTGCCATCTGCTGATCCTCGCTGCCGATTTTTCGCCCGTCTAGCCATCAATTCCAACAGGATTGTGACATGGATTTCATTGTAAATTGAGGGGGCTGACGGGTGCGGCGGAATGCCGCCTCGCGCCGCAAGAGGGTATGCTCCGCCTCAAGGGCGTCCGCGACATCGCGGCGGGATTGCTCGTGCTTGCCTTCATGCGTTGGTGCACGCAGCGCGAGACCGGCCTCGTCCTGCTGGTCGTGGCGATCATCCCCGTCGGCGACATGCTGGTCATTCTCGCAGGCAAAGGCTCCGCAAAAAGCGCCTTCGGTATGCACAGCCTGACGGCAGCCGTCATGGCGCTATTGCCATGATGACAGGCGCGCGCTGAGATGGTCCGCACTCTCTCCGGCTGACCGATACCAGCGCAGACTGGGCACGGAAACAGGGGAGCCAGCTGATGGCATGCTTTCAGGAGGAAAGGCTGGCACGGGATGTCACAGGGGTCCAGCGCACCCAAGTCCTTGAGTGTGGGAGGGGCCGCGAGCGGATGGTCCGCATTGGATACTCATTTCCCTGTCGTCCACCTCGACGCCGTCGGTCACAAGGAACGATGACGGCTCGATGGAGGTGGAGATCGCCTGGACATTACCTCTTGCCACTTGTTGACTCACCGGTGGTTGAACAATAACTTGCTAATTCGGTCGTTAGGCTTGTCCTCACATGACGGATCAATCTCTTCAGCGTCGCCTTGCCGCCATCGTCGTTGCCGATGTGGTGGGATATTCACGCCTGATGGAGGCTGATGAAGTCGCAACGCTGGCGAACCTCAGGGAACTCCGTTCCGGCATTATCGAGCCGGCTGTGATGCGTCACAACGGTCGCGTCTTCAAGGTCGTGGGCGACGGCTTCCTGATCGAATTCGGCAGCGCCGTGGACGCGGTCGCAGCAGCGTTGGAAATGCAACGGGCCACCACTGCTGTTAAGGCTTCCGGAGACCGGCGCCTGCTTTTGCGTGTCGGCGTCAATCTGGGAGATGTCATTGACGATGGTTCAGACGTCCTCGGCGACGGGGTCAATGTCGCGGCGCGCCTCGAGACGCAGGCCGCGCCGGGAGGTATCTGCATTTCAGCCAGCGTTCACGGCGAGATCGTCGGCAAGATCGGCGACCGGTTCTTCGATGCAGGCGAACGCTACCTGAAGAACCTGACC
>NZ_JBFUBG010000136.1:0-10514 GCF_056405875.1 Rhizobium sp. P1_E6
GGTTAGCAGCGCCCCCTTGATCAACAAAGATCGTGTGATCGACTGGCTGGGCATTGCCCCCTTCATTATTTTTTCTCTGCTATTTCTGATCATCCCCACTCTGTATCTTGTAGCGGGCGCGTTTCTGACACCCGATGGCGATTTCACGCTGCAAAATATCAGAGATCTTTTCACGCCATCCATTATGAGCGCCTACTGGATCAGTATCCGCGTCTCGGTCGCGTCCGCTCTTGGCGGCGCGCTCATCGGCTTCTTTCTCGCCTGGGCCGTCGTGCTCGGCGGCCTGCCGAGCGGGGTCCGCGCAACACTGCTGACATTCTCGGGCGTCGCATCGAACTTTGCCGGCGTGCCGCTTGCCTTCGCCTTCCTGGCGACACTCGGCCGCACCGGCCTCGTCACCCTCTTCCTGCGCGACTGGTTCGGCTTCAACCTTTATGGCACCGGCTTCAACCTTCTCTCCTTCTTCGGCCTCACCATCACCTACATGTATTTCCAGATCCCGCTGATGGTGCTGATCCTGACGCCGGCGCTCGACGGCATGAAGAAGGAATGGCGCGAAGCTTCGCAGATCCTTGGCGCCACCAACCGCCAATACTGGACCATGGTTGCCCTGCCGATCCTCTGGCCGAGCCTGCTCGGCACGACGCTGCTTCTGTTTGCGAATGCTTTCGGCGCTATTGCAACTGCCTATGCGCTGACCGGCTCGTCGCTCAACATCGTCCCGATCCTGCTCTACGCGCAGATCCAGGGCGACGTGCTTCACAACGCCAATCTCGGCTATGCGATTGCGCTCGGCATGATCGTCATCACCGGCGTTTCGAATGTTCTCTATCTCATGCTGCGCATGCGCGCTGAACGGTGGCAAAAATGAAGGGACAACGTATCGGCGCCTGGATCGCCATCATCATCGGAGCAACCTATTTCATCGTACCACTTCTCGGCACGCTGGAATTCTCCCTGCGCAAGCGTCGTGATGCCTATTCGTTCGATGCCTATCAGTCTGTCTTTTCAGACATCAGTTTCCGCGAGACGTTCAGCTACTCCATGATGATGGCCGCGCTGACCATCGTCTTCGGCATGCTGCTCGTCGTACCGACCGCCTACTGGGTGCGCCTGCGCCTGCCACAGATGCGTCAAGTCGTCGAATTCATCACGCTGCTGCCGCTCGTCATCCCGGCGATCGTCATCGTCTTCGGCTATATCCAGATGTACAAGTCGTCTTCGTACCTGCCGCTGACCGGCTCCACGACGGGCACCAACATCCTGCTGATGTTCTCCTACATCACGCTCTCGCTGCCCTACATGTACCGCGCCGTCGATACCGCCATGCGCGCCATCGACGTCCGCACGCTGACGGAAGCAGCCGAAAGCCTGGGTGCAAGCTGGACGACGATCATGTTCAAGTGCATTTTTCCAAACGTCATGAGCGGCGTGCTTTCGGGCGCCTTCATCACGCTCGCGATCGTCATGGGCGAATTCACCATGGCAGCTTTGCTCGGCCGCCCTGCTTTCGGCCCCTACCTGCAGCGTGTCGGCGCCAACCAGGCCTATGAACCTTCCGCGCTCGCCGTCATCGCCTTCTCGATCACCTGGCTCAGCATGGGCCTGCTCAATCTCGTTTCCCGCTTTGGCAAAGCCCGCCCGGCTAGGGTATAAGGTATTTGGCTCATGTCCTTTCTTACGCTGACCAACATTCAGAAATCCTTCGGCCAGACCCAGGTCGTCAAGAACTTCAACATGAACATCGAGAAAGGAGAATTCGTCTCCTTCCTCGGCCCGTCAGGCTGCGGCAAGACGACCGTTCTGCGCATGATCGCCGGCTTCGAAACGCCGACCGGTGGCACGCTGACGATCAACGGCAAGGACCAGCGCGCGCTGAAGCCGAACCAGCGCAACATCGGCATGGTCTTCCAGGCCTACGCGCTGTTTCCGAACATGACTGTGCATGACAACGTCGCCTTCGGCATGAAGGTCGCGGGTGCTCCGAAGCCCGAGATCGACAAACGCGTCAAGGAAATGCTCGGCCTCATCAAGCTCGATCATCTGGCAGACCGCTTTCCCTACCAGATGTCCGGCGGCCAGCAGCAGCGCGTTGCTCTTGCCCGCGCCCTTGCCGTCAAGCCGCAGGTCCTGCTGCTCGACGAGCCGCTCTCGGCACTTGACGCCAAGATCCGCGTGTCACTGCGCGAAGAAATCCGCCAGATCCAGCAGTCGCTCGGCATCACCACGGTTTTCGTCACGCACGACCAGGAAGAAGCGCTTTCGATCTCCGACCGTATCGTCGTCATGAACGGCGGCAAGGCGGACCAGATCGGCACGCCTTTCGAGATCTACAACACGCCGGCAACGCGCTTCGTCGCCTCCTTCGTCGGCACGCTGAACCTCATCGAAGCCAAGGTGATCGATCCGGATAGCAACCGGATCCAGATCGGCGATCAGGGTGTGACGCTGAAACAATCCGTCCAGACCTACAAGGCCGGCGACACCGTGCAGCTTGCGCTCCGTCCGGAAGCCGGTTCGCTCGCCGAAGGCACCCAGAGCGACACCGCCCTGACCGGTGAGGTCGTCTCCGCCCACTTCCTCGGTTCGGTCATCCGCACCCGCATGAATGTCGGCGGCAACGTCATCTCCTTCGACATGTTCAACAGCCCCGGTGTTACTCCGCCGGCCGCTGGCGAAACAGTGACGCTCCGCTTCATGGCCGCCGACCTGCTCGTCATCCGCGACTGATCGAAAGAAACCGAAATCAAATAAAGGCGCCGTCAACGCGGCGCCTTTTGCATGCCTGATACCTAATTTTCATGAGCCCCTGCCCCTCTGAATACTCAGGCCAGGGAGATAGCATCGAAACGGAAGGCAGCGTAAGGGAACTGACCAAACGGCTTGCCTCGAATCCTGGCAAGCAATACAGACCGGACGGTCATCCGCTCGGTCGTTCAACAACGGGGTCTTCAATGATTACCTGCCATCTGCGATACGTCATCGACCCCTACAAACTTGCCGAATTCGAACAATACGCTCGGCTCTGGATCCCCATCGTCAACAGGATGGGCGGCGCCCATCACGGCTATTTCCTGCCGTCCGAAGGCGCAAACAATATTGCCGTTGCGCTGTTTTCCTTCCCGAGCCTTGCTGCCTACGAGGATTACCGCATCCGCATGGCAAGCGACCCGGAGTGCCGGGCCGCCTACGAACTCGACAAGCGCAACCGCAGCATCATCAGCTATGAACGCAGCTTCATGAGGCCCGTTCTCGGCTGATTAGGCTGGAACTCGGTCGAGACATATCGATCCGGCTGATAGGGATAAGACAGCACCAAATTCCATCGAATTCATATATATGGATCGTTCCGTTGCTGTAGGCCGCGAGCGCCAGGGATAGAGTGCAAGGCAGAATTCCATTTTCATGGGACAACGGCTTTGCGCACCGAAGCGATGCCACAACCGATGTCGGCGAAGGATTGGGGCCAGCTTGTGCTGCTCGGCGCGCTTTGGGGCGGCTCCTTTTTCTTCGCCCGCATCGCCGTGGCCGAAATTCCGCCGCTGGCCCTCGTGCTTTATCGCGTGGCAATCGCCGCCCTGGTCTTGCATCTATGGCTAAGGCTGCGCGGCACTTCCTGCGCGCCCGTTCTCGCCCGGCCCGGCTCTTTCCTGTTTCTCGCCCTTCTCAATAATGTCATTCCGTTTTCACTGATCTTCACTGGGCAGACAGAAATCGGCGCCGGCCTCGCGTCTGTGTTCTATGCAACCACGCCCCTCTGGACGATCCTTGTGGCAAACCTGCTGACATCAGATGAAAAGATCTCAACCATGAAGATCGCAGGCGTCGCGATCGGCATAGCAGGCGCCGCCGTCATGATCGGTCCAGGGCTTCTATCCAATCTTGGCGGCCCGACATGGGCAAAATTCGCGGTCATCGGAGCCGCCGTCTCCTACGCCTTCGCTGTCGTTTACGCCAAGCGGTTCAAAGGCATAAGTCCGACAGTCGTCGCGACCGGCCAGCTGACATGCGCTACCGTCCTCATGCTGCCAATTGTTTTCTTTCTCTACAGCCCAGCCGAGATCGTCACGTCGGATATTCCCATATGGATGGCGGTGCTGGTTCTCGCGATCCTCACCACCGCCTTCGCCTTCATTCTGTATTTCAATCTCATCGCCTCGGCCGGAGCGACCAATGCTTCGCTGGTGACGCTGCTGGTGCCGGTTAGCGCGATTTTACTGGGCACGGTCTTTCTCGGCGAAAAACTGGAGACGTTCGAGTTTGGCGGAATGATCCTGATCATGGCGAGCCTGATCATCATCGATGGCAGGCTTTTGCGGCGTTGACCCGAACGAAAAAGCCCCGCTCTCCGGCAGGGCTTTTTCATTCCGGGTGCAATCAGCGGATTGCCTGATCGTTCGCATCGAAGCGATGGACGTGACTTCCGTCAGGCGTAGCATAGACGATCTCATCCGGCTCATACTTGTGCTCGCCGAAGAGGCGCGCGGTCAGCAGGCCGCACTGCTCGGATTCCAGATAGACGATGGTGTCAGCGCCAAGATGCTCGACATGCACGGTCTTTGCCTTCCAAGTGCCGCTGTCGCGCGACAGCGTCAGATGCTCGGGACGAATGCCGACCGTCTTTGCCTCTGCATCGCTGACCTTGTCGCCAGGGATGAAATTCATCTGCGGCGAGCCGATGAAGCCCGCAACGAAGGTATTGGCCGGTCGATTGTAAAGCTCCATAGGCGAACCGATCTGCTCGATTGCGCCGGCATTCAGCACCACGATCTTGTCAGCAAGCGTCATGGCTTCGACCTGGTCATGGGTGACGTAGATCATCGTCGCCTTGAGACTGCGGTGCAGGCGGGCGATCTCAAGGCGGGTCTGCACGCGCAGCGCCGCATCAAGATTGGAGAGCGGCTCGTCGAACAGGAAGAGTTCCGGCTCGCGCACGATCGCACGGCCGATCGCCACGCGCTGGCGCTGGCCGCCGGAGAGTTCGGCCGGACGACGCGCCAGATATTGTTCGAGCGACAGCATCGACGACGCCTTGCCGACGCGCTTCTCGATCTCGTCCCTGGCCATGCCGGCCTGCTTGAGGCCGAGGCCCATGTTGTCCTTGACCGTCAGGTGCGGATAGAGCGCGTAGGACTGGAACACCATGGCGATGCCGCGTTTGGCCGGCGGCGTCAGCGTCTCGTCGCGGCCGTTGATGATAACGGCGCCTGAGGTTACATCCTCCAGGCCGGCGATGCTGCGCAGCAGGGTCGATTTCCCGCAGCCGGAAGGGCCGACGAAGATGACGAATTCGCCGTCTTGGACCTCGAGGTCGATGCCCTTCAGCACCTCGTGCTTGCCATAGGCCTTGCGGATGGATTTGAGTTGAAGCGATCCCACTAGTCTTTCCTTATAGTCTAACCGGTCGGCCGGTGCGCACGCTTTCGTCAGCGGCAAGGCAGATGCGCAGCGAAGCCACCGCATCATCCATATGGCGGGTAAGGTCCAGATCCTCGTTGACAGCGCGCAGCACGAAAGCCTGCTCCAGGTCACAAAGCTGCTGATGGCCGGGCTCGCCTTCCATCGTCATGTCCTGATCGGGACGGATGAACTTGCCGTCAGGCCCGGTCTCTGCCGTGTGCAGCCGGATGACGGAGGTCTTGGTATGCGTGTCGATATCGTCCGACTTCGCCTTCGGATCCATGACGATGGAAACGGCGCCATTTGGCGACATCACATCCTTCACGAAGAAGGCGGTCTCGGAGATCATCGGTCCCCAGCCGGCCTCGTACCAGCCGACCGAACCGTCTTCATACAGCACCTGCAGGTGACCGTAATTATACATGTCGGGCGCGATCTCATTCGACAGCCGCAGGCCCATGCCACGCACTTCGACGGCCTTGGCATCGGTGATCTGGCACATGACGTCGACATAGTGAACGCCACAATCGACGATCGGCGAGGTCGTCTGCATCAGCGACTTGTGCGTCGCCCAGGTCGGCCCGCWGGACTGCTGATTGAGGTTCATGCGGAAGACATAGGGGCCGCCGAGCTTCCTTGCTTCCTCGATCAGCTTCTTCCAGGATGGATGATGGCGGAGGATATAGCCGATGACCAGCTTCTTGCCGGCCTTCTTCGCCGCAGCCACGACGCGTTCCGCATCGGCAACGGTTGTTGCCAGCGGCTTTTCAACGAACACGTCACAGCCTGCCTCGAAGGCGGCAACGGCGTAATCGGCGTGGCTGTCGGAATAGGTATTGATCGAGCAGAGATCCGGCTTCAATTCGACAAGTGCGCGCATGAAGTCAGGATGGATCGTGTACTGTTCGAGTTCCGGCGCAAGCTGCGACGGCTTGGAGCGGTTGACGAGACCGACGATCTCGAAGCCCGGATTGTTGTGATAGGCGAGTGCATGGCTGCGGCCCATATTGCCGAGGCCGGCGACGAGAACGCGGATCGGCTTTTCGGATTGGCTCACTTGACGGCTCCCGAGGTGATGCCGCGGATCAGCTGCCGCGAGAAGATGACATAAAGGACGAGGATCGGCAGGATCGCCAGCGACAGCGCCGCCAGAACCGCATTCCAGTTGGTGACGAACTGGCCGATGAAAATCTGGGAGCCGAGTGTCACGGTCTTGGTGGCTTCCGACGGCGCCAGGATCAGCGGGAACCACAGGTCGTTCCAGATCGGGATCATCGTGAAGACGGCAACCGTCGCCATCGCTGGCCGTACCAGTGGCAGCACGAGGCGGAAGAAGATCGCATATTCCGAGAGGCCGTCGATGCGTCCGGCATTTTTCAGGTCATCGGACACGGTGCGCATGAATTCTGACAGGATGAAGATAGCAAGCGGTATCCCCTGCGCCGTATAGACGAGGATCAGCGCCGTCAGCGTGTTGACGAGGCCGCTCGCGACCATGCCCTGCAGGATGGCGACCGTGCCAAGGCGGATCGGGATCATGATGCCGATCGCCATGTAGAGGCCCATCACCATATTACCGCGGAAACGGTATTCCGACAGCGCAAAGGCAGCCATCGCCCCGAACAGCAGCACGAGGAAGATCGCGACGATCGTCACGATGAAGCTGTTCTGGAAATAGGCGGCAAAATCGCCCTGCCCCAGCACCGTCTGATAGCCGACGAGGCTGAAAGTGGAAGGCGTCGGCACCTGCAGCGGCGACCGGAAGATCGCGTTGCGGTCCTTGAGCGAATTGATGATCGTCAGGAACACCGGGAAGATGGCGATCAGCGTGTAGCCGATCAGCGCCAGATGCACGAGGCCGGTGCGGATGGGGGATGTGCGCGCTCTGTTCGACATGGGCTCACACTCCTCAGAACTGGTAGCGGCGCATGCGCCGCTGGATAGCGAAAAGGTAGAAGGACACGCCGGCTAAGATGATGAGGAACATCACCGTCGCGATCGTCGCACCCATGGAGCGGTCGCCGAGCTGCAACTGGAACCCGAAGAAAGTGCGATAAAGCAGCGTCCCCAGAATATCCGTCGACATATCAGGGCCGGCAAGCGCACCCTGCACCGTATAGATCAAGTCGAAAGCATTGAAATTGCCGACGAAGGTCAGGATCGAGATGATACCGATTGCCGGCAGGATCAGCGGCAGCTTGATCTTCCAGAACTGCGCCCAGCCGGTAATGCCGTCGCATTCGGCAGCCTCGATAACTTCCTCGGGAATGCTGAGAAGAGCCGCATAGATCAGCATCATCGGAATGCCGATATATTGCCAATTGGAGATCAGCGACACCGCGACGAGCGCCGGACCGGACTGGCCGAGCCAGGGCGCAAAGGCCCATTTCATACCGACGAGGCTCATCAGCCAGGGCGCAACACCCCATATCGGAGAGAGGATCAGCTTCCAGATGAAGCCGACGATGACGAAGGACAGCAGCGTCGGCAGGAAGATCGCCGTTCGGTAAAAGGCAACGAAGCGCAGCTTCGGTGTCGAAAGGAGTGCCGCAAGCGCAATCCCGATCGGATTCTGCACGCACATATGAATGGCGAAGAAGATCAGGTTATTGCGGAGTGCGTTCCAGAAATCATGTGCCCAGCGCGCATCGCCGAAGAGAACCTTGTAATTGGCAAAGCCAACGAAGGCAGGGGCGCCATCGACGGTATTGTAGAAGGAGAGCCGGAGCGTTTCGATCAGCGGCAGGACCATAATCGCCGAATAGACGATGAATGCCGGAAGAAGGAAGATTCCGATATGCCAGCGTACGGGACGTTTGATCGGTTCAGGAATTGCCGATGTCTGATCGGTCATTACTTGGCTCGCTTTTGGCTTCGTTCTCTCCCTCATCCCTGCTTGTGACAGGGATCGAGCAGCACCGCTTCAGCGGTGCGGGAGACTCTTTCACGCGAAAGACTTTGCGTGGCTAGGTTCCTGCGGCATCCCACGAGGATACAGGAACGAGGGCGGCAACCGGATTGCCGCCCTCCTTCATGCTTTGGCTTACTTGGCCGGCTTGTACCAGCTGTCGAGGCCCTTCTGGAGCTTTTCGGCAGCAACGGCCGGGGTGTCCGTGCCGTTGATGACGTTAGCCGATTCAACCCAGGTCTCGTTTTCGAGGTTCGGCGTGCCGCGCGACAGGATCTGGTAGGTCGAGCGGACGGTCGACTTGTACGGGCCGCGCCAGGAAACGAATTCCTGAGCGAGCGGGTCCGTCATCTTGACCGGGTTGGAGTTCAGGCTGAAGAAGCCCGGCAGCGCATTGGCGTAGATATCCGCGAACTCGGGCGAAGCGACCCAGGCAAGGAACTTCTTGGCTTCTTCCTGGTGCGTGCTCTTCGCGTTCAGGGCAACGCCGATATCCGGATGGTCGGAGATGTAGCCCTGGTCGCCAGCCTTCGGAACCGGCGGCGGGAAGGCGCCCATCTTGAACTGCGCCTGCGTGTTGAACAACGCGATTTCCCACGAACCGGCAGGATAGATGGCAGCGCGGCCGAGAGTGAAGAGGTTCTGGCTGTCCGAATAGGTCTGCGCTTCGAAACCATCGCCGAGATAGGGCTTCCACTTGGCTAGCTCTTCGTAAGGCTTGACCCAGTCGGCATCGGTCAGCTTCTGCTTGCCGGCGATGAGAGCTTCACGGCCGTCCTCGCCCTTCCAGTAGTTCGGGCCGATGTTCTGGTAGCCCATGGTTGCAGCTTCCCAGAGATCCTTCGTGCCCATGGCGAGCGGAATGTAGGTGCCGTCAGCCTTGATCTTGTCGAGGGCTGCGAAGAATTCGTCTTCCGTCTTCGGAATGGCGATTCCGAGCTTGTCGAAGGCATCCTTGTTGTAGATGAAGCCGTGGATGRCCGAAGCCATCGGCACGCAGAAGGTCGACTTGCCGTCGTCGGTCGTCCAGGCGGCCTTCGCCACCGGCGAAAAGTTCTCCATCCCCGGCAGATCGTTCAAGCTCGTCAAATTACCGTTCTTAAACAGCGCCAACGACTTGTCGAAGGGGCGGCAGGTGATGATGTCACCGGCGCTGCCCGCATCGATCTTGGCAGAGGTTGCAGCATCGTATTCTGTCGGCGCGGTCGGCGAGAAGACGAGCTTGATGCCCGGGTTCTTGGCTTCGAAAGCCGGGATGATCTTCTCCTGCCAGATCTGCAGGTCATCGTTACGCCAGCTTTCGATCGTCAGCGTGACATCGGCGGCATGAACGAGACCGGCTGACGACAGCAGGCTGGAGGCCAGCAGCAAGCTTTTCAGAGCAGTATTTTTCATTTCCCTCTCCTGTTTTAAGCGCCGCTAGGCGCTGTTTTCGATCTGAAACAAGCAATTGGGGTGTCTGAGGAAGCACCCAACGCCCCTTTTTGAGCCGCCAAGATTGCCGGCCCGAAGCTCTATCGACACGGAAGATGATCCCTTCCGGCCTGATGGTGCGCCCTCCCGATACGCTGAACCGGGCGCCTGAAAAATAAGAGAAAAGCTAAAGATGCCTCGCATATCCGCAAGCCTTGCCGGCCCTGCGGATCACTGTCTGCACCTTTCTCGAAACCTGGCCGGCGCGATTTTTCTTTGCCGGTTTTCACATGCCTCGATACGCTGTTCCCTTTTCCGGAATTAAGGCCAAAAAAATACCAATTGTCCAGCCGAAATTAACTTCTGGACGCGAGAAAATTCATAAAAAATTTTTATTGTTTAAAATCAACTGGATAAAAACAAGGAATTTCCCTGACCATTTCCGCTTGGTAAATGGTATTTTTTTGGTATTGTATGAAAAACACAAGGGAACAGCGTATCCGGAGGTCCGATGACGGAACTTGCAATCGGCATAGATGGCGGCGGAACAAGCTGCAGAGCCGCAGTCGCGGACAGAATGGGCAAGGTCATCGGCCACGGCAAAGCCGGGCCTGCCAATATCCTTTCCGATCTGGAAAACTCTCTCGTCAATATCGTCGAATCCGCCCGAGCGGCTCTCAGCGACGCAGGATTAAAAAGTGAAACCGTTTCCACCGTCTCCGCAGTGGTCGGCGTCGCTGGCGCCAATGTCGGCGATTACGGCAAGCGCATCGAAAAGGCCCTGCCCTTCAAG
>NZ_JBFUBG010000137.1:0-10170 GCF_056405875.1 Rhizobium sp. P1_E6
CTGCTCTTCTTCATCGCCTTCCTGCTGCTTGTGGCCGATAGTCTGATCGTKCTCTTCATGAACGGCGCCTTTTCACGCCTGCGCCCGCGCGCCCGCGCTGCCGCAACGATCGCCATTGCGCTCTCGGCTGGTCTCATGCTGCATCCGGACATCCTGCATGCCAATGATACACAGCCGGGCGACGACGTTGTCATGCAACGGCTGGACAATACCCATCTCGCCTATGTTGTGACCGGCGAGCAGGACGTGGACAATATTTCCGAACAGGGGCTCCATGGTCTCACGAGTTTTCTGACATACCGCACAACGCTGGAGCCTGCTCCGCCCGTCGGCCTCGACCTCAACAAGGACGAGCTTGCCTTCTACCCGATCATCTACTGGCCGATTTCGGCGACTGCGCCGATGCCCTCCAACGCCGCCATCAGCCGCATCGACGCCTATATGCGCAATGGCGGCACCGTTCTTTTCGATACGCGCGATCAGATCGACTCGCTCGAAGGCGCCAGCGACACGACCGCCAATGGCCAGCGCCTGCAGCAGATCCTTGCCAATCTGGATATTCCGCCGCTTGAGCCCGTCCCGCACGACCATGTGCTGACCAAGTCCTTCTATCTGCTGTCGAGCTTCCCCGGCCGTTATGCCGGCAGCCCGCTCTGGATCGAGGCACGGCAGGGCGGACAGAGCAACGGCAACAAGCCGGCCGCCGCCGCAGACGGCGTCTCGCCGATCTTGATTACCGCAAACGATTTTGCCGGCGCATGGGCCGTTGATGATAATGACACGCCACTGCTGCCCACCGTGCCGCCGGAGGAGACGCAGCGAGAATATGCCTTCCGCTCCGGCGTCAACATCATGATGTACATGCTGACCGGCAACTACAAGACAGACCAGGTCCACGTGCCCGACCTGCTCGAACGTCTGGGGCAGTGACATGACGCTCGATTATTCGCCCTTCCTGCCCTGGCCGCTTCTGGCGGTATTGACCGGCATTGTCCTCGTGATCGCCGTCTTCGCGATCTGGCGCGGCATTCGCGGCGCATGGATCCGCGCGCTTGCGGCACTTGCCCTGCTTGCAGCACTTGCTAATCCGGTATTGCTGCAGGAAGACCGCGACCAGCTTTCGACCATCGTCCCCGTTATCGTGGACCGCAGTCAGAGCCAGCAGACAGCTGATCGCATGACGATGACCGATGATGCGCTTGCATCGCTGAAAACGCAGCTCGCCCGCTTTCCCCAGATCGAGCCCCGCTTTGTCGATGTGAACGAAGACCGCAATTCCGACGTGCCGTCCACCCGCCTCTTCGATGCGCTATCGGCTTCGATCGCCGATGTGCCGCCTTCGCGCGTCGGCGGCGCGATCATGCTGACGGATGGCGAAGTGCATGATGTGCCCGGCGTCAACCAAGCGCTCGGCTTTGACGCACCAATCCATGGCCTGATCACCGGCAAGCCGAACGAATTCGACCGCCGTATCGAGGTGATCAAGGCGCCCCGCTTCGGCATCGTCAACGAGGAGCAGCAGCTCGTGCTGCGCGTCTTCGACGACGGCCCAAGCCCCGGCGGCGTGGCCAATGTGACCGTGCGCCTCAACGGCGACGAGATCGCCACGCTGCAGGCGACACCCGGCCAGGATACGCCCTTCTCCTTCAAGGTGACGCGCGGCGGCGCAAATGTTCTGGAATTCTCCGTTGCCGGCATTCCCGGTGAGGTCACGGATGCCAATAACCGCGCCGTACACATCATCGACGGCATCCGCCAGAACCTGCGTGTCCTTCTCGTCTCGGGCGAACCGCATGCAGGCGAGCGTGCATGGCGCAATCTGCTGAAGTCCGATGCCTCCGTCGACCTCGTACACTTCACCATTCTGCGACCGCCGGAAAAACAGGACGGCACGCCGATCAACGAGCTGTCGCTGATCGCCTTTCCGACGCGCGAGCTGTTCGTCGACAAGATCAAGGATTTCGACCTGATCATCTTCGATCGATATCAGGATCGCGCCAATGTGCTGCCGATGCTTTATTACGACAATATCGCCCAATACGTGGAAAATGGCGGCGCGCTGCTGATTGCCGCCGGTCYGGAACATGCCAGCCCCGAGTCGATCGCCATGACGCCGCTCGCCTCCGTGCTGCCGGCCGAGCCGACCGGCCGGATGATCGAGCAGGCCTTCTATCCCCGCTTGTCCGAGCAGGGCCGCAAGCATCCAGTCACCCGCGGGCTTGATGGTTCCGGCGATGAGCCTCCGCATTGGGGCCGCTGGTTCCGCAGCGTCGATGTCGACCGGCCGCAGGGCCAGACCGTCATGGTCGGCGCCGATAACCATCCGCTGCTGGTCCTCAACCGCGCCGGCCAGGGCCGTGTCGCCATGCTGCTCTCCGATCAGGGCTGGCTCTGGGCGCGTGGCTTCGAAGGGGGGGGTCCGCACGTCTCGCTCTATCGCCGCATCGCCCACTGGCTGATGAAGGAACCGGCGCTGGAAGAAGAGGCTCTGACGGCGCGCACCTCCGGACGTACGCTGGAGATTACCCGCCAGACGATCGGCGATGCGCCGGGAGACGCGATCGTACGTTACCCCTCCGGCAGGACCGAGAACCTGCCGCTGACGCAGACCGAGCCTGGCCTCTATAAGGCCGAAAAGCGCATGGACGAAATTGGCCTCTTCGAAATCCGCAACGGCGATCTGACGACGCTCGCCCATGTCGGCGCCGTCGATGCGCCGGAATTCAAGGCGATGATCTCGACGACCGCGGCGCTGAAGCCGATCACCGACAAGAGCCGCGGCCTGGTCACCCGCGTCGTCAACAATGCCGGCGCCATCTCCGTCCCGCCGATCCTGCCGGTGCGCGGCCAGGTGCGCGTGACCGACAATGACCGGATGCAGATCCGCATGACCAACGAGACCGTGCTGAAGGGCATCAACACCCTGCCGCTCTTTGCGGGATTTGCCGGTGTCGGCATCCTGCTTCTCGCCTTTGGCGCCATGTGGTGGCGTGAAGGACGTTAGCTGTGCCGGAATTCGAGCTCACCGCCTCCCCTTCGCCGGAAGAGCTCGCCGTCATTTCCGATGGGCTGACGGCCTTCAACAAAGAGGATGTCGGCCCATCCGGACGGCAAACGCTTGCCATTCTCATCCGTGACACCGATGGAAAGGTTTCGGGCGGCCTGTCCGGTTTCACCGCCTGGGGCTGGCTCTTCGTGCAGATGCTCTACATTCCCGATACGCTGCGTGGCGGCGGCTTGGCCGGCAAGATTCTCGCGAAGGCGGAAGAGGAAGCCGCCGCCCGCGGCTGCCGCGGCGCGTGGATCGATACCTTCAATCCGCATGCCCTCAGCGCTTACCAGCGCCAGGGCTATGAGATCTTCGGTGAACTGCCGGATTTTCCAGAGGGTCGCACCCGGACGTTTCTCAAGAAGCTGCTCTGATTATACCCGCCAGGCGATCGTCCCCTTCAGCCGCGCATGCGTGTCTTCAGCGATCGGGACGACGAGTACACGGCCCGGATCGACTGGACCCGGAAAAGTCAGCGCGCCGTAAGCAACCTTCTCGAAACCGAGCGGACCGTAATAGGGTGGGTCGCCGACGAGGATGACGGCCTCCGAACCCTTTCGTTTGGCAGCCTCGACCGCGATACGCACCAGTTCCCGGCCGATACCCTTGCTCTTGTGCGAGGGCCGCACCGCAAGCGGTCCGAGCAGATGGCCCTTCACTGTTCCCGCCAGAACCGGCGTCATGCGCACCGAAGCGATCGTCTCCCCGTCATCGGCACAGATGAAGGAGAGCGACAGGTCATGCGGCCCCTGTTCGCGGATGCGCGCGGCGGCACGCGTATGCCGGCCGGGACCGAATGCTTCTTCGTTGATGAGTTCGATAGCCGCGTCGTGAGACGCATCCTCGGTGAGGTAGACGAGATCGTGCTTGTACATGAGCATGGAAACAGAGACCGTATAGACGCAGATATATGGGTTCGCGAACACGCCGTCAGGCGTTCGGGAGCATCAGCGTCGTCGCAGGCCTCTGGGAATAGACATCAAGCAGGATTCCAGAAATTTGTGAGGAAGGCGGATAGCAGGAAAAAATTTCGGCGTCCATTGCAAAAATTCGGGCAGAAGCCGGACGACTGAGACGCAGTGTTCAATCTTTGCCGCCTGCAAAAAGCGGCATACTGCGATATCTATCTCGTAACAAACAATTTCAGAGGTAAGCTCATGGGCATGCTGGTAGACGGCGTCTGGCGTGACGTCTGGTACGACACGAAGGAAACGAAGGGCCATTTCAAGCGTCAGCCCTCGCAGTTCCGCAACTGGATCACGGCAACAGGCGAAGCCGGCCCCAGCGGCAAGGGCGGCTTCAAGGCCGAGGCCGGCCGCTATCACCTCTATGTCTCCCTCGCCTGTCCCTGGGCGCACCGCACGCTGATCTTCCGCAAGCTGAAGAAACTCGAAGATCTGATTTCCGTCTCGGTCGTCGACCCGCTGATGGTGGAAAACGGCTGGGAGTTCAAGGTCGGCGATGGTGCCACTGGCGACCAGCTCTTCGGCTCCAAGGCACTATGGGAAGTCTACGTGAAGGCCGATCCGCACTATTCCGGCCGTGTCACCGTGCCTGTTCTCTGGGACATCAAGACCGGCACGATCGTCAACAACGAGTCGGCTGAAATCATCCGCATGTTCAACAGCGCCTTCAATCATCTGACGGGCTCGACGGCGGATTATTATCCGGAAGACCTGCGGAGCGATATCGATGCGCTGAACGACATCGTCTATGACACCGTCAACAACGGCGTCTACAAGGCGGGCTTTGCCACCACGCAAGCGGCTTATGAAGAGAATGTCGTCAAGCTCTTCGAAACGCTGGATAAGCTCGACGAACGTCTTGGCAAGGGCCGCTACCTTTTCGGCGATCGCCAGACCGAAGCCGACTGGCGGCTCTTCACGACGCTTGTGCGTTTCGACCCTGTTTATGTCGGCCACTTCAAGTGCAACATCCGTCGCATCGAGGACTACCAAAACCTGTCGGGTTATCTGCGTGACCTTTATCAGACTCCCGGTGTCGCTGAGACGGTGAACCTGCGCCACATCAAGGAACACTACTACCGCAGCCACAAGACCATCAACCCGACCGGCATCGTACCCGTCGGACCTGCACTCGATCTCGATCGGCCGCACGGCCGCGACAGGCTCGCAGCCGCAGCCTGAATCTCACCAGTAATGCGCCGGCTCCGCCTCGCCGCGGAGTTCGGCGAGCCTTCGTAGCGTCGCCTCGGTCGTCTCCTCGGGCAGATTATCGATCTCGAAGAAGCCGCTTTCGGCAATCTCCCAGTCCGGCGGCCGCGGCGCGGTCTGCTCCACTGTGGCACGGTAGAAGACCACATGGTCGCGCCGGGTGATGCTGGTATTGAAATAGACGTGAAAGAGCTTCGGCTTGCCCACGATCTTGAGGTTGCCTTCCTCCCGCAATTCCTTGATCAGCGCCTCTTCTGCCGTCTCGTCGCGCTCCAGCCCGCCGCCCGGCATGTGCCAGCCGCCGGTGTAGCCGTGACGAACGAGAAAGAGGCGGCCCTGCTCGTCGAAACAGGCCGCACGCACTCCCATCGTCATGCCGCGCACGAAGGAAAAATACACGTGCAGCAACCTCAACAACACTTTCATGTGAAGCGGCCATTTTTGTTTGTCTGCCATGGTTTCTTTCAGGCTCGCATCGCCGGGATGTGTTTGAATTGTAAATAAGCTGGTCTATGTGTCGTTGCATGTTCAAGCTCGCGCATATCTCTGACATCCATCTCGGACCCCTGCCCCGCCTTTCCATTCACGAGCTTTTCTCGAAACGCATTACGGGCTTTGTGAACTGGCACCGCAACCGGCGCAAGCATCTTTTCGGCAGCACGCTCGATCTGCTGCTGGACGACATCCGCACCCATAAGGCCGACCATCTTGCGGTGACCGGCGACCTCGTCAATCTGGCGAGTGGCATCGAGATCCGCTCCGCCGCAGCCTGGCTGCGCGAACTCGGCGATCCCGCCGCCACCTCGGTCGTTCCAGGCAACCATGACGCCTATGTGCCGGGCTCCTACGAGAAATCGATGCGCGCCTGGTATGACTATGTGCGCGGCGACCTCGCCCCGCCGGAATGGGAAGAAGGCCGGCACATTTTCCCTTATCTGCGCATCCGCGACAAGGTCGCGATCGTCGGCTGCTCCACCGCCGTCGCAACCCCGCCCTTCGCCGCGTCGGGCTTCTTCGGTGCGCGGCAGGCCCGCGATACGGTCAACATGCTGCGCGCCGCTGGCGAGGCGGGCCTTTTCCGTGTCGTCATGATCCATCATCCGCCGATCCGCGGCGCAACCTCTTTCTACAAACGCATGATCGGCATTCGCCGTTTTGCGGCCGTCGTGTCCACCGGCGGAGCGGAACTCGTGCTGCACGGCCATACCCATCTCAATACGCTTTACTGGTTGCGCGGCCAGACAGGTCCGGTACCCGTCATAGGCATCGCATCGGCGTCTCAGGGGCCGGGCGGCATCAAGCCGCGCGCCGCCTATAATCTCTTCTCGATTTCCGGTTCTCCGGGCGCCTGGGAGGTGAAGGGAGAGCGTTTCAGCATAAACGACACGGGCGACGGCATGATGCCGGAAAGTGCAGATATTTTCAGACTTTAGAGGCAATTGCGGAATCAATTCCGACAGCCATTGAACCAACCTGTGAAGAGCGGTTGCCGATGTCGTAACATCAGCAATAAAGGCCTCCGGGCCTCTTGGTATTTTTATCTGTCGGCGTACAATCCGGTCACCGCATCGCCTCAAAACGGAGTACGCCCGATGACTGCCTCCCTTCATCGCCTGTGCAGACTTTCGCTTGTTTCCGTCTTCACTCTCGGGCTTGCCACATCCGCCTTTGCGGTCGGTGGCGGGAACGATGACACCTCGCCTCCGCAGAAGACCCAAACGACCAAGACCTGCACCAAGGGCAAGGTCTGGGATGCCAAGAAGAAGGAATGCGTCGATCCGAAGAAGCAGAGCTTCAACGATGACGATCTCTATAAGTTTGCCCGCGAATTCGCCTATGCCGGCCAGTATGAGAACGCCATCACGGTGCTTAACCTCGCGCAGAACCAGAACGACCCGCGCATCCTGAATTATCTCGGCTATGCCAACCGCAAGGCCGGCCGCGTGGAACTCGGCATGTCCTACTACAAGAAGGCGCTGCAGCAGGATGAGAATTACATTCTCGCCCGCTCCTACATGGGCATGGCGCTCGCCGAACAGGGCGATGTCCAGGGCGCCCGCGTCCAGCTCGTCGAGATCCGCGATCGCGGCGGCGAAAATACCTGGGCTTATCGCGCTCTTCTCCAGAGCCTGAACGGTCACAGGACATATTGAGGCAAGCTGCGCGGGCTATGGTACGAAATCCTTGGGAAGGGATGGATGAATTGAACCCCGCGCTTGCGAAATACAGGCGACTTGTTCCATAAAGCCGCCTGTATGGCCGGGATAGCTACGATGGCTTCGCGCCCGCCGGGCGAGGCCCGTACGCGAAGCCGCCCGAATGCAAAGCCAGTATGAATGCCGGCCGATGTGAATGCTTCTTGGAAAGACGATGCGCCAACCCGCCACCACCACCGATATCCGGCGTGATCTCGTCGGCCTCCTGCCCCGCCTCCGCCGCTTTGCCATCACGCTCGCGGGAGAGACGGCTGTGGCCGACGAGCTGGTACAGGCGGTCTGTCTGCGCGCAATTTCCAGGGGGCATCAGTGGAACGGTGAAGGCCGACTGGAAAGCTGGATTTACACACTGGCCCGTCAGCAATGGGCCGATGACAGCCGCAAGCGCAAGCCGCGGCCAGCCGCACGAGGCAATGTGACAGATATCCGCGACGCCATTCGCGACCGCGCGGCGGTCGTCGATGCCGATGCTCTGCACCGCATGCTCGTGGAAATGCCTGAGGGTGTGGCCAGCATCTTCCTGCTGATCGATGTGGAAGGGCACAACTATCAGCAGACAGCCGAAATCATGAGCATCGCGATCGGCAGCATTGCCGGCCAGCTTGCGACGGCACGACTCCATTTCGCCGCATTGTCCGGTCACAATCCGCCCATCCACAGGTACTGACTGATTTGCTCGATTTCAAAAAACAGCCGCTCGAAGCCCAGCTTGCCGCTCTCCTCGACGGCGAAACCACACCGGAACAGAAGCTGGAGCTGGAAAACCGGCTCGTGATCGATGAAAACGCCCGCAAGATCTACGATAAGCTCCGCCACGGCGTCGATTTCGGCCGCCGCAAGCTGGACGACATGCTGAAGGAGCCGGTTCCGCTGGCGCTCGTCCGCTCGATCAAGAGCACGCAGCCGCCGAAGACACCGATCGCCCAGCGCAACAGCCGCCCGCAATTCAAGCTCGCACCGAGCGGTCGCCAGGCGCTTGCCGCGGCCCTTATCCTCTTTGTCGTCGGCGGCRGCATCGGCTATTTCATCGGTAATGCGCCGGATACGGATGACACCGCGCCTGTCGCAGCAACCCAGATCAATACGAATGACTGGCTGGGTGACGTCACCGCCTTCCAGCGGCTTCTCCTGCGCCAGCCACGCCACCTCGTCGAAGTGCCGGCCTCGCAGTCCGAGGAAATCTCATCCTGGCTGACGACGGCAATCGGCGTACCGTTCCGCGTTCCGGATCTGTCTCGCGACTCCTGGACCTTCCAGGGCGCCCGCGTGATCCTCGGCGATAGCCGTCCTGTTGGTCAGCTCGTCTATTCCAACACCGACGGCGACATCATCTCGATCTGCTTCCGCAAGGATGCGCAGCCGCCGGAAACGGAAGACTTCAAGGAAACGATCCGCGACGAGATCGGCCTCGTGACCTGGCACAATGCCGGCACCTCCTATGTGCTGGCCGGCCCCTCGGCCGAAGCCACGCTCGGCCAGCTCGCCATGGAAATCGCCGCCGCCATCTGACGGTCAAGGTACCAGCACGACCTTTCCACCGACCCGGCGCTCCTCAAGCGCGCGATGCGCCTCTGCGGCCTGGCTCAGGGAAAAGCTTCCGCCATGCACGATCCTCAGCGCTCCGGATGCCGCAAGATCGAAGAGAGCCGCGAGATCATCCCTCCACCTGCCTCCCGAGATCAGCGGCAGGAGCGAAAAGCCTTTCAGTGACTGGTTCGCATCAAGCATGGAGCGGATTTCGGAAAGCTCGAACGAAAACCGCCCCATGGCCGCAAGCAGCATCTCTCCGGCGGGAGCAAGTGCTGTCAGCGAAGTTCTGGCGATATCGCCGCCAACGGTCTCATAAATGACATCGGCACCCTGGCCTGCGGTCGCAGCCCTTACCGAAGCGGTCCAGTTTTCCCCAGTGTAATCGACCGCCATATCGGCACCGAGAGAGATGGCGAGCTTCCTCTTGTCATCGCTGCCGGCAGCCGCGATCACCATGCTCGCTCCTTCCAACCTTGCAAGCTGCACCAGCAGGGAGCCCACACCGCCGCCGGCGGCGTTGATCAGCACCACCTTTCCCTTCGGCGGGCTGCGACGCACCATGTTCAGGGCCGTCAGACCCTGAACCATCAACGCCGTCGCATCCGCAAAAGAAAGGTTCTCCGGCAGTCGCACCACCGAGCCCGAGTTCACAGCCACAAATTCCGCGTAACCGCCGAAGCCGCGTCCAATGGCAAAAAGCGGCACGGTGACACGTGCACCCTGCAGCGAAGGGTCGGCGTCAGGTCCGAGCCTTTCGACGACGCCTGCCACTTCCACGCCGGGAAAGGCAGGCAGCGGCGGCGTGACGGCATAACGATCCGCCCGCATCAAAACCTCGAAGAAATTGATGCCGGCAGCATGGATACGCACCAGCACTTCGCTGCCTTCCGGCTCCGGCGTCGGCACTTCGACGATTTCGAGAACCTCAGGCGGACCGAAGCGGGTGAACTGAACGGCTTTCATCACAGACCTCACGTTTTGATGGCGTGAGACAGGCTTTACCACTCGATTTCCGGATAAAAATACACACATGTCAGTGCCATACCCACCAGGAGGTGACCATGGCCGAGCCCATGAAAAGACTGCCGAAACTGCCTGTGGAGCGGGCCTTGAAGGTCATTTCCGGGCGCTGGAAACCCGTCATCCTCTATCATGTCTTCTCCGGCCCCAAACGGCTTTCGGAGCTCAAGCGCATGATGCC
>NZ_JBFUBG010000138.1:0-10119 GCF_056405875.1 Rhizobium sp. P1_E6
GGACCTGCGTGATGCCCATGACCGAGAGTTCGGAGAAATCGAAGAGCGACGTCAATCCTTCGGCCTGCAAGCCCTCGCCGCCGACACCGACGAGTTCGATAGGGCCGGAATAGATTTTCTTGAGACCCGCGATGAGATCGGCGCCAAGCAGATCGCCAGATACTTCGCCGGCTACGACGGCAATTTTCAACGGCCTGTCGCTCATGCAAGCCCCCATCCAGGCAAGCCTTTGTCGATACCGCAGACAAAAAGACCGTTCTCGTCTGCCGCCTTGATGAGCGCGTCGCGATCAAGCACCAGCGAGCGGCCGGCTTCGATGGCCACTCCTGCAAGCCCGGCGGCTTTGGCATTGAGCACGGTGGACACGCCAATCGCCGGCAGATCAGCGCGGATATCCTGCTGTGGCTTGCAAAGCTTGACCAGCACGCCGCGCCGGCGTGGCGAAATACGGCCTGCTGATCTCAGGGCCGCCACGCGGTCGAGCATGCTGTCCGTGCCCTCAACGCCCTCAACAGCGACAACGCGTCCGCCGATCGAGACCGCACCCTGCCCGATATCCAGACTGCCAAGCACCTCCGCCGCCTTGCCTGCGCGCGCTATATCACGACGATCCTCTTCATTGGGCGAAACAGCACCAACAGGACCTGCGGTTGCCAGAAGATCCGGGGCAATCTCATGGGCACCCACGACACGCAGACCTCGCCCTTCGATCAGCTTGATCACCATCTGCAGAACGGTATCGTCGCCGCCCGAAAGCAACGTACGGATGGCGGCGGGTACCTTAGTCAGAATGCGCAGCGTCGGCCGCACTTCACGCCACTCCGGCCGGCGGCGCACGCTGCCCGACATGACGACACGATCGATGTGATATTTCTTGAAAAGCCTGTCGAGGGCAGCGAAATCACCGATACCGATGGTGGCGTGGTCGAAGCCGTCCCAGCGACGATCGCCCTCATCCTTCAGGATCACGATAACAGGATTTTCACCAGCCGAACGCGCAGCCTCGGCGACATAGGACGGCAGAAGGCCGCCACCGGCAATAATCGCCAGCCGGCCTTCAGCGGTGTCGCCAGCGGAAACCACAGATCAGCCCTTCTGTCCCCGGCTCGGCGAAGACAGCGCGCGATCGCTCTCGGCGGCGATAAAATCGAGGATCTCGACTACCTGCTCGCAATCGGCATATTCGTCGCGAATCTGGGCCGCATTCTCGCGGATCGAGCCGGCACCCTCGAAGATCGCCTTATAGGCACGGCGAACCGTGTGAATGACGGCGCGATCAACGCCGGCGCGCGTCATGCCGACGACGTTCAGGCCGCTCAGAATGCCGGGATTACCGTTCAGCATGCCGTAGGGAATGACATCGTAACTCACGGCCGAGAGCCCCCCGACGAAGGCAAATTTGCCGACTCGGGTAAACTGATGCACTGCCGCGCCGCCGCTGATGATTGCGTGATCGCCGACGGAAACATGGCCGGCCAGCATGACATTGTTCGACATGATGACATGGTCGCCGACCCGGCAATCATGGGCGACATGCGAATAGGCCAGGAAGAGACTGTTGTCGCCGATGACAGTCGAGCCGCCATGTTCGACGGTGCCGGTGTTCATCGTAACGCCCTCGCGAATGGTGCAGTTGCGCCCGATGATCAGCGACGTGTCGACGGCGCTGTGACGGGCGCTCTGCGAGTCGCCACCGATAACGGCCGAAGGAAATATACGCGTACCGGCGCCGACGGTCGTCAGACCGAGAACAACCACGTGGCTGATCAGTTCCACATTGTCGTGAAGCGTGACCTTGGGGCCAACATGGCAAAACGGGCCGACCACCACGCCTTCACCGACCGCGGCGCCGTCTTCGACCACGGCCGTCGGATGGATCCTGGCGCTTTCGGCGATCATGCTCATGCGTTGTCCTTGCGTACGATCATCGCGCCGATATCGGCCTCGGCGACAAGCGCGCCGTCGACCTTTGCGTCGCAATGGAATTTCCAGATATTGCCGCGTTGCTTTATTTTAAGCACGTGAAATTCAACGCGATCGCCCGGCACGACCGGCTTGCGGAAACGGGCGTTGTCGATCGTCATGAAATAGACGAGGTTGCCGGTCTGGCCTTCTTTCTTGGCGCAGATCGCACCCGCCGTCTGTGCCATGCCTTCGACCAGCAGAACGCCCGGCATGATCGGCGCGTCAGGGAAGTGGCCGGAAAAATGCGGCTCGTTGACCGTCACATTCTTGATGCCCACGGCGGCGTTGTCACCATCGATATTGACTATCTTGTCGACCATCAAAAATGGATAGCGATGCGGCAGCAGCTTCATGATTTCCATGATGTCGGCCGAAGAAAGCGTGGCGGCTGTAGCTTCAGTCATTCTTGCCTCCCTTTTTTCCGCGCGCTCCCGATTTTGCCAAGAGCTGTGTAGCATATTTCAGGTAGTCATTTAGCGGACGTGCCGGTATTCCGCCATAGCGGCCGCCAGCAGCAAGATCGGTCATGACACCACTTTTTGCAGCGATCTGCGCGCCATCGCCAATGGTGATATGTCCCTTGAGGCCAACCTGTCCACCGATCTGCACACCATCGCCGATGATGGTGCTGCCGGCCATGCCGACCTGCGAAACGATGGCGCAATGGCGACCGATACGGACGTTGTGGCCGATCTGCACTTGATTGTCGATCTTGGTTCCTTCGCCGATGACGGTATCGTCCATGGCGCCGCGATCGATGGTCGTATTGGCACCGATCTCGACATTGTCCTGGATGATGACTCGACCGATCTGCACGATCTTGATCATGCCGCGCGGGCCTGGTGCATAACCGAATCCATCCTGGCCGATACGGACACCATTATGGATGATGACGCCGTTACCGATGAGCGCACAGAGAATGCTCGCGCCCGTCGCGATCGAACCATTGCGGCCGATCTTGACGTTGGGACCGATGACCGAGTGAGCGCCGATACGCGTGCCCTCGCCGATCTCCGCGCCGGGACCGATGATCGCCAGCGGCTCGACGATTACGCCCTTCTCAAGCCGCGCCGTCGGATCGATAACGGCGCTCGGCGCTATCTCGGTCTCGCCGGACGAAAACGTCACCGGCTTGAGAGCCGCGGGATAGAGAAACCCGCCGGCCATCGCGAAGGCAGCATGCGGATTGGAGGAGATCACCACAGGGATATGCGGCGGCACCAGCTCAGAGAGCGCCTTGTCGCAAATTACGGCCGAAGCCTCGCAGGTCAGGAACTCGTCCCTGTTCCGGCGAGAGAGGATATAACAGATATCCCCGGCCTGCGCCCTGGCAATAGGTGAAACCGAGCGGATGATGACATCGCCATGAGCGGAATTGCCAAGCTCTGCCCCAAGAAATTGCGCCAACTCAACGAGTCTCACGCCTTCATGGGGCAGAAAAAAAGTATTTTGCTCCATCGGCAAAACTCCAGAACGGAATTGAAATTTACAGTTCCGGACTGCCGATATCAGAATTGGTTGTTAATGCCAAACTTGAAGCGCTGAGTCTTGTCGAAGTCTTCCTTCACGACCGGGATCGCATAGTCGACGCGGAGGGCGCCGAAGGGCGACTGCCAGATCAGACCGAGACCGACCGACGCACGCAGAGAGGAACCGTCACCTTCTTCGGTATCCGAACCGAGAAGCTCGACATCATTGCCGAACAGCGTGCCGGCATCTGCGAAGACTGCGCCGCGCAGGTTGAAGTCGCGCGGGAAGCCCGGCATCGGGAATGTCGCTTCAGCAGAAGCGGTGAAATAGGTCGTACCACCGAGCGGATCGTCCGGGTTGGTGATGCGCGGGCCGATACCCTTGTTTTCAAAGCCGCGAATATCGGAATTGGTCAATGTGAACTGGTCGAAGACGTTCAAGTGATCGCCGAAGCCGACAACGTAACCTGCCGATGCCGAGAGCGAACCGATGATATCGGCATCGTCAGCAAGCAGATGGTAGTAACGAGCCTTACCGTAGATCTTGTAATACTGCGAGTCGCCACCGAGCCCGGCAATTTCCTGCGTTGCGGTCGCGTAGATACCTTCACGCGGCAGGACGGTGTCGTCCAGCGTGTTGTAAGTCAGCGTCTGCGAAATGGAAGAGCGAGTCCACGGGCTTTCATCGACGAGATTTTGATAGGTAGCCGACAAATCACTTAGATTGCTTCCGCTGGAATCGTACTTCATCTGCTTGTAATTGTAGCGGAAAGTGGTCGCCAGATCTTCCGTGATCGGCGCAGTAACGCGCAGAACGCCGCTGGTTTCTTCGTAATCGTAGTTGTCGTTGCTCGACGTCTCGCTGTGATTGACATCGAAACCGGCGGCAAGGCGATAGCCGAGGAAGTAGGGCTCGGTGAAGTTGATGCCGTAAGCGCGCGAGCCTTCCTGACCGCCACCGGCCGAAACGCGGATGTACTGACCGCGGCCGAGGAAGTTCTTTTCTTCGATCGAGGCTTCAAGCAGCAGGCCGTCGCCGCCGGCCGCATAACCGGCGCCGATACCGAACGAACCTGTTGACTGATCCTGCACGTCGACAACGATGACGACGCGGTCAGCAGAACTGCCCGGCTGGGTCGAGATATTGACTGCGGAGAAGTAGCCGAGCGCTTCAAGACGGCGCTTTGCGCGAGTGATCATCTGCTGATTGAAGGCGTCGCCTTCGCTGAGATCGAATTCGCGGCGGATAACGTAATCGCGCGTGCGGCTGTTGCCGCGGATTTCGATACGCTCGACATAGGCGCGCTCGCCCTGGTCGACGAGGTATTCGACGCCGATCGTGTTGTTGTTCAGGTCGCGGTTACCACGCGGGGTAACGCGCGCAAAGGGATAACCGGCCGAAGCAACCTGATCCGAAATCGCTTCGATGGACTTCTGAACTTCCTTCGCGTTGTAGACCTGACCTTCGTGGGTTCTGACCAGCCCCTGCAGCTGCTGGGCATCGACGCCTTCAACGGTCGACTGGACGGTAACTGCACCGAAGTCGTAGCGCGGACCTTCCTCGATGTTGAAGGTCAGCGTGTACTTGTTCGTCGATTCGTCGAAAGYCGCATCGGAAGAAACGATGCGCATGTCGGCATAACCGCGATTGTAATAGAACTGGCGCAGCGCGTCTTCGTCAGCGTGCAGCTTGTCTTCGTTGTAGACGTCCTTGCGAGTCAGGAACGAGAGGAAGTTCGAACGCTTTGTCTGAATGACCGCGGCGAGACGGCCGGCGCTATAGGCTTGGTTGCCAACGAAATTGATGGCATCGATCTTGGTACGGTCGCCTTCATTGATAACGAAAGCGAGATTGACGCGGCCTTCGCCGAGCGGAACGACCTGCGTCGTCACTTCGACTTCGCTGCGGCCAGTAGCGGCATAGGCTTGCTTGATCGCCTGGATATCGGCCTGGATCTGCGCGTCGCTGTAAGGTCCGGCGGCATGCGTCTGGACGACGGCTGCCAGCTTGTCATCCTTGACCTTGCGGTTGCCGTTGAAGACCACCTGGTTGACGAGTTTTGCTTCCTGGACGTCGACGACGAGGGTGCTGCCCGAAACCGAGATCTTGACGTCGGAAAAATAACCGGTGCCGTAAAGCTGCTTTACGGAGTCGTCGATATCGGTGTTGGAGAAGCTCTTGCCGGGAGCAATGGTGATGTTCGACCGGACGGCCTCAGCACCGACGCGGCTTGCACCGCGGACGTCTATCCGCTGAATGACAGCAGCTTCCGCAGCCGTAGCCGAAACGAAAGTCAAAGCACCTGCGCCAGAAGCAACAACACCAGCAGACAGCGCAATCGCCGATACTGCGTTCAAAAACCTTGAACCAGCCTTCATTTCACCCATTACCTTTGTTTCCCTCGTCTCCGGCCCCGGGAGCCCCCGATTCCGGCCACGTGTGTCGTTTTACCCGCTTTTGACATACAAGCAAGGGAGCTCGTTAATTTCTGTTTACTTCATTTCCAAGCGTGACCCATTCGCCACTACAGCTTTGAAACATCGTAAATAAACAGTAATTTTTCCTCACTTTTACGCGCTAGCCAATGAGCGCGCTAATGTCATTCCAGGTGGCAAAAACCATTAATGTAAGTACCATGGCCAGACCAATGCGAAACGCAATTTCCTGAGCCGAAGAACCCAGCGGCCTTCCCCTAATCGCTTCCACCGCATAGAACATCAGGTGGCCGCCATCAAGTACCGGAACCGGCATCAAATTCAGCAATCCAATCGAAACTGACAAAACCGCAGCGAGCTGCAGCAACGCACCTATTCCAAGCGTAGCCATCTGGCCCGAAGCTTGCGCCACGCGGATCGGACCACCCAATTGGTCGGCTTTCATCGATCCATTGAGCAGATTGCCGATATATTTGAAGGTGCCGGTGACAATATGCCAGGTCTGGGTCACGCCTTCATGCAGCGCTTGCAGGGGCGTATAGGTCTGCAGGCGGAAGTGGCCGACCTCTTCGTTCGTGACGATGCCGATCAGGCCGATCTCGATCTTGTTGCCAAACTGGTCTGTAATGTCGGTGCGTTGCGGCACCATCGGCAGGTCCATCTTTTCGCCGTTACGCTCGACGCTCACGACAATATTCTGGTTCGGACGGATGCTGACATAGCGGCGCACGTCGTCGAAGGTCTGAACCTTGGTGCCATCGATGGAGACGAGCAGGTCGCCGGGCAGTATCCCGGCTGCGGCGGCAGCGCTATCCGGCTTCACTTCGGCAACGACGGGATCGGACACCGTGCGGCCATAGATCGCGAAAAGAACGGTGAAGATGGCAATGGCCAGGATAAAATTGGCGATCGGGCCGGCTGCGACGGTTGCTGCACGCTTCCACAGCTTTGCGCCCGCAAAGGAACGCTGCCGCTCTTCGTCCGTCATCGCGGCAAGCCTGTCGGTATCGGGCTTGCTGGATGCATCCTCATCGCCGAAAAAGCGCACATAGCCGCCGAGCGGGATCGCCGAGATCTTCCAGCGTGTTCCGTGACGATCGGTGAAACCGGCAATCTCCGGGCCGAAGCCGACGGAAAAGGCGAGAATACGGATACCGCTCCAGCGCCCCACCAGATAGTGGCCCATCTCATGCACGAATACGAGCAGCGACAGCACGATGACGAAGGGGACGATGTAGCCCGTCAAAAAACCGAATATGCCGGTCACCGCTTCCATGATTTCTTTCTTCTATCTGGCCGTAATGATCAAAGGCCGAACAATGCCGCACCGAGCGACGTCGTTCCGCCGCCCTTTATCAGCGAAAAAAGGCCAGCAAGCAAGAACGCTGAAAAACAGGCGAAAATCAGTCCATCGACACGGTCCATGACGCCACCATGCCCCGGAATGAGACGGCTGGAGTCCTTCACACCGAATTTTCGCTTGATGAAACTTTCGAAAAGATCGCCTGACTGGCTGAAAACGGACAGGACGAGCGCAATCACCGCGGCGCGATCCAGGGCTTCCGGAATCAGAAAGTGGACAATGACGGCTCCGGCAATGACGGCCGAAATGGCCCCGCCGACCGCCCCCGACCAGGTCTTGCCGGGCGATATGCGGGGAGCAAGCTTTGGACCGCCGACCGCACGCCCAATGAAATAGGCGAGAATATCGGTCGCCCAGACGACGGCGAAGATGAAGAGCATCGCGTAGAGGCCAAACGTTTCATCGCCGCGGATCGCCGCAAGCGCCAGCCCAGTGCCGCCAGCATATAAAAGCCCCGGCGCGAACCACCGGCTGGCACGATGCAGGAAGATCATGGCAATGCCGACCGCGGTCAGGGCGATCAGCATTCCGAGCGCATATTCGAAGGCCCCGGCGAGAACGAGCACGGCAACCAGCACCTCGCCGACCCAGCCGAGCACGTTGGTGACAGGGTCGCGCACGATACCCGTAATCGTCGACCATTCGTAATAGATCAGAAGCGCGATTGCCGCCGCCAGGATACGGAAGATGAAGCCGCCATACCAGGTGGCGGCAAGAACGATGATTGCGAGAATCAGACCTGAAACGATGCGGAGCTTCAGTTCCTGCTTCATCAGGTGTTCACAGCCGCAGCCTGCGCGGAGAGACCGCCGAAGCGGCGATCACGCGAAGCAAATTTCTCAAGCGCCGACAGGAAGAGCTCGCGGCTGAAATCCGGCCAGTATTCCGGCAGGAAAACGAACTCCGAATATGCGGCCTGCCACAAAAGGAAGTTGGACAACCGCTCCTCGCCGCTGGTGCGGATGATGAGATCGGGGTCGGGGATGCCGGCTGTGTCCAGCCGGGCGTTGATCAGCGCCGGCGTGATATCCTGCGACCTTAAGCGCCCCTCCTCCACGTCCTTGGCGAGGCTCATCGCAGCGCGGGCGATCTCGTCGCGAGAGCCATAGTTGAAGGCGATGACGAGTGTCAGCGCCGTATTGGCCCTGGTCGTCTCTTCGGCTTCAAGCAGAAGCTTGAGAATATCGCTACGCAGGTTGACGCGGTCGCCGATCACCCTGATGCGCACATTCTGCCGATGGAGCTCGGCGAGATCGCTGCGGATGAAGGCCTTCAGCAGGCCGAGGAGATCGGTGACCTCGGCCTCCGGGCGGCGCCAGTTCTCCGACGAGAAGGCAAAGAGCGTCAGGTATTTGATGCCCAGATCGCCGGCAGCGCGCACAGTCTGGCGAACGGTCTCGACCGCCCTGCGGTGTCCCATCGTCCGCGGCAGGCCGCGCTGCTTTGCCCAACGGCCGTTGCCATCCATGATGATGGCAACGTGTTCTGGCGCAGTCAAAAATGAAGTTTCCGACATTTTCCGTCCGGTCTTTCTTGGCGAGGACGCAAGTATACTAAACTTGCATGATTTCCTTTTCTTTCTCGCCAAGCAAGCGGTCGATTTCCAAAATCGTCTCGTCCGTCATTTTCTGAACGCGTTCCGACTGTGCCCGGCTTTCATCCTGGCCGATTACGCCATCCTTTTCGGCTTTCTTAAGGCCGTCCATACCGTCGCGGCGAACATGGCGAATCGCAACCTTGCTCTTTTCCGAATATTCGTGCGCCACCTTGACGAGCGACTTGCGGCGCTCCTCATTGAGTTCCGGCAGCGGAATACGCAGGTTCTGGCCATCGACGATCGGGTTGAGGCCGAGATTGGATTCGCGAATCGAACGATCCACGGCGCCGACCATGGTCTTATCCCAGACGGAGACCGACAGCATACGCGGCTCGGGCACGGTGATGTTGGCGACCTGGTTCAACGGCATGCGCGAACCATAGGCTTCAACCATCACCGGATCGAGAATGTTGGCCGAAGCACGGCCCGTGCGCAGCGATGCAATGTCGCTCTTGAACGCGGAAATGGCACCGTCCATGCGGCGCTTCAGTTCCTTGATATCGATGCCTTCACTCATGTCTATGCTCCCGTCTCAGAAGATTTGCGCCGGCAACGGCGCAGCTCCCATCAGTTGTCGGATACGATGGTCTTGAGACCACCACCCGTCAAGATTTCAGCGAAACGTCCCTTCTCGTGTATCGAGAAAACAACGATCGGAATGGAATTCTCGCGTGCGAGCGCAACAGCGGCGACGTCCATAACGGCGAGGCCCCGATCCAGCACCTCTTTGTGGGTCAGATGATCGAAACGCGTTGCGGTCGGATCCTTCTTCGGATCGGCGGTGTAGATGCCGTCCACCTGCGTGCCCTTGAAGATTGCCTGAGCGCCCATTTCAGCGGCGCGCAGCGCAGCAGCAGAATCTGTGGTGAAGAAGGGATTGCCGGTGCCGCCGGCAAAAATCACCACCCTGCCCAGCGACAGATGGTAGAGGGTTGCGCGCTGCGAAAAGCTTTCGCAGATTTCCGGCATGGAAATGGCCGACAGAACCACCGTGTCGATGTTCAGCTTGCGCAGCGATGTCGCCAGAGCGAGCGCATTGATGACGGTACCGAGCATGCCCATGTGGTCGCCGGTGACGCGGTCGCCGCCCTTGGACGCAACCGCCACGCCGCGGAAGATGTTACCGCCGCCGATGACGACGCCAACTTCGACACCCATCTGCCGTGYATCGGCGATGTCGGACGCGATGCGGTCCGCCACCGCAACGTCGATCCCGAAGCCCTGAGAACCCATCATGGCTTCCCCGGAAGCCTTGAGTAGAACGCGTTTGTAGATTGGTTCCGACGTCA
>NZ_JBFUBG010000139.1:0-10065 GCF_056405875.1 Rhizobium sp. P1_E6
TCTCCCAAATGGCGTGCCGTGCAGCATCGGAAGACGGGAAAGGATTCTTGAAAGGATCGCGCATTCTCGGCCCCGAATTTAAATTCTTTTCATAAATGGCGTTTTTCTCTGGTCAAAATCCGCTTTCTATGGTCCCTTGTCAACTTATCAAGAAAATAATTTGCAGGAACCCCAGCATGTCCATCAAGCGATATGGCACTGTTCAAACGGGCGCCGGCGGCAAGGCGCTGCCTTTCGCGCGCGCTGTCGAGGCCGATGGCTGGCTCTACGTTTCGGGCCAGGTAGCAATGGAAAACGGCGAGATCATCGACGGCAATATCGTTGCCCAGACGCACAAGACGATCGCCAATGTGCTCGCCATTCTCGATGAAGCCGGTTACGGCGTCGAGGATGTCGTGCGCGTTGGTGTCTGGCTGGATGATCCGCGCGACTTCTGGACCTTCAACAAGATCTACCAGGACTATTTCGGCGCGCATCCGCCTGCCCGCGCCTGCGTCCAATCGTCGATGATGGTGGATTGCAAGGTCGAGATCGACTGCGTCGCATACAAGAAGAAGGTCGACTAGGAGATCGGCAGGGAGGAACCGGCTTGGATATCTTTTCGACATTGCAGGAAGACAAGAGCCGACTCTCCGCCTCCGAGAGCCGCATCGCCGAAATCGTCGTCAATGATTTCGAATTCGCCGTGAATGCCTCGATCATCGAGCTTGCCGAACGTGCGGAAGTGTCGCCGCCGACGGTCACCCGTTTCTGTCGCCGGCTCGGCTGCGAGAGCTTTTCCGATTTCAAGGTGCAGCTTGCCCGCACCGCCCATGTCGGCGTGCGTTACCTGAAGCCGGAATCGAAGAGCCACGCTCCCTCCGACGTCGCGCAGGATATCATCACCAAGGCGCAGAACGCATTGTTCCTGCTGCATCGCTCGCTGGACCTGACGGCGATCGAAGCTGCCGTTGCGCAGATCGCCAGGGCGGAGATGATCTATGCCTTCGGTTCGGGCGGCAATTCCTCGATGATCGCCGACGAGCTGCAGAACCGGCTCTTTCGGCTTGGCTTGCGTGCCACGTCCAGCTCCGACCACAGCATGCAGCTGATGATGGCGGCAGCTGCAAAGCCAGGCGACGTGATCATCGGTTCGTCCTTTTCCGGACGCAATGCCGAGCTGGTGCGGGCCTTTGCGCTCGCACGCGAGGGAAAGGTCAGGACCATCGCGCTGACGCAGACCGACAGCCCTGTCGCCAGCGCCGCCGAAATCGTCGTGCCGATCGATCTTCCGGAAGGTACCAACATCTATCGGCCGACATCCACGCGCATCGCCTATATTGCGACCGTCGATATCCTGGCGAGCCTCGTCGCCTATGCCATCCAGCCGAAGGCATTGACGACGCTCAGACGCATCAAGCAACAGCTGGTCGCGCACCGCGATGGCGACGACGACAAGCAGCTGCTCGGAGACTGATCAACAGAAGGAAGCGGCAATGACGCAATCGGTGGCCATCGTAACGGGTGCAGCAGGCGATATCGGCGCGGCGATCGCCGGCCGGCTGAGCGACGATCATGACGTCATCCTGCTTGCCGATATCGATGCCGGCGCCGCGGCGGCCACGGCCGGCAGGCTTGGACCGACGGACCGTTTCATTGCCGTCGAATGCGATGTGACCAGTGAGACCAGCTGTGCGGCTCTTGCCGGACGCGCTGCCGAACTCGGCAGCCTGCGCACGCTCGTCAACAATGCGGGGGCTGCCCGCGCCGTCAGCCTGCATGACACGACGCCGGTGATCTGGCGCGCCGACAACGCGCTCAACCTCGAAGCGGCTTTCCTCTGCTTCAGGGCCGTCGCGGATCAGCTGAAGATGTCGCGAGGCTCGGTGGTCAATATTGCCTCGGTCAACGGTATGAATGTTTTCGGCCATCCGGCCTATAGCGCCGCCAAGGCCGGTCTTCTGCATTTCACCCGACTTGTCGCGGTCGAATACGGGAAATTCGGGATCCGCTCGAATGCGGTCGCCCCCGGAACAGTCAAGACGCAAGCCTGGGAAGCCCGGGCAGCCGCCAATCCCAATGTTTTCGAGGATGCCCGCCGCTGGTATCCCCTGCAGCGCGTCGTCGATCCCAAGGACGTCGCCAATGCCGTCGCTTTCCTGGCTGGACCACAGGCAGCGGCAATCACCGGCATCTGCCTGCCTGTCGACTGTGGCCTGACGGCCGGCCAGGCCGAGCTCGCCCGCACCTTTTCGCAGTCCGAGCACTATTGAACATCTCAAGAGAATCGAGAGGAACGAGACATGAAACCGGCCTGCTACCGCCTGGAGAACAGCTGGAACCCTGATGGCGGGCCGAATGGCGCGTTCACTTTCACGCTTTTCAATCTTTCCGATAAGCCGCTTTCCGCTTTCAAGCTCGTCTACACGTCACTCACCCGGGTCATTGACGCCAGCGCCTGCACCAATGCCACCTTCCTCAGACGCAACGCCAATTTCCATGAATTCGCGTCACAGGCCGGATTGGCTGTTGCTGCCGGCGAAAGCTGGACCTTCACGGTCGCCGGCCTGCATCGTCCGGCACGCCACTGCACTGACGGCGCCAAGTCCGCCTATCTGACGCTGTCATCGGGAGAGCATCTGCCGGTCGCCGTTTCCGATCTGCTGCTCGAGGGCCGTGTGAGCGAACCTCCGCCCGTGCTCCTGCCCGGGGGCCGCCTCGATCTGCCTTTTGCATTGCAGCCGTGGCCGGCCGAGATCGACGCCAAGCCGGGCGACGACTTTCCGGTCGTCCTCTTTCCGGAGGGAGCGAGTGCCGAGGAATTGGTGGCGATCTCCGAGGTCATTGCCCTGACGCACCGCCTTTTCGAGGGCGACCATTCGGTTTTCAATCTCGTGGCCTCGCCGCAGGGCCGGTCACTCGCCTTCGAGATTGACGCCGGGCTCGATGGCGAAGCCTACCGGCTGCGCTTTGCCGCAGACCACATCACGCTTTCCTATTCGGGAGCTGCCGGCCGCCAATATGGCCTCACTTCGCTTGCGCAATTGCTGAACGGGGCGCGCGTGAGCAAGGGCAAATTCCGCTTTCCGGTTTCCGGAACGATCTTCGACCGGCCGCGCTACAGCTGGCGCGGGTGCCATCTGGACGTCTCCAGGCAATTCTATCCGGTTGTCGACGTCAAGCGGCTGATCGACATCCTTGCCTGGTTCAAGTTCAACATCTTCCACTGGCACCTGACCGATGACGAGGCCTGGCGCCTGGAGATCAAGGCCTATCCGCAGCTGACGACTACGGGCGTGCTGCGCGGACCGGACGAACCGCTTCTGCCGCAGCTCGGCAATGGCGCAGAGCCCGCCGGCGGCTTCTATTCGCAGGACGATGTCAGAGACATCGTCGCGCATGCCGGCGCCCTCCATGTCGAGGTCGTGCCGGAGATCGACATTCCCGGCCACAATGCAGCGACACTGATCGCCCTGCCCGAACTGACCGACGGCCAGGAGGCCCCGGAAAGCTACCATTCGGTTCAGGGCTATCCCAACAATGCGCTGAACCCGGCCGTGCCGCTGACCTACGAATTCCTGGAACAGGTTTTCGACGAAATGGTCGAGCTGTTCCCCTCATCCTACATCCATATCGGCGGCGACGAAGTGGCGAACGGTTCCTGGCTCGCCTCGCCCCGTGCCAAGAAGCTGATGGCCGATGAAGGCATTTCCGGCACGTTCGGACTGCAGTCCTTTTTCCTGAAGCAGGTCAAAACGATGCTCGACAAGCGCGGCCGCAAGCTCGCGGGATGGAACGAGGTCGCCCATGGCGGTGGGGTTGCGGCAGAAGACAGTCTGCTGATGGCCTGGGAAAATCCACAGGTCGGCATCGAACTTGCCGGCCAAGGCTATGATGTCGTCATGACCCCCGGCCAGGCCTACTATCTCGACATGGTCCAGGCCGAGGCCTTCCAGGAACCCGGCGCAAGCTGGGCCGGCACCGTTCCGCCAGCCCACACCTATGCCTATGAGGCAGCCGGCGAATTCCCCGAAGAGCTGAAGCACAAGCTGAAGGGTGTCCAGGCCTGCATCTGGTCGGAACATTTCCTGTCACGCGGTTATTTCAACCGTCTCGTCTTCCCCCGTCTTCCGGCAATTGCTGAAGCTGCCTGGACGCCGAAGGCAGCCAAGGATTGGGACCGGTTCGCGGCGATCGTGCCACTGAGCCCGACACTTTGAAATGGCAACGTATGCCGCAATCGGCGCGGCGAGCGCTAATCGGAAGCTTATTGCGCCGCTTCTGACCCTGGCCAAGGGTATGGAGCGTTTGATCCGGCGGGACATCGGATAGCTGATGAATGTAAGACCGAAGCGCGCGGCCTTTCCCTTCGGCAAGGATTTCGGCTACACGACGCATGCCTGCCTTCCAAAGCACTTGCATGCCAGATCCATGGCGGTCCTGGCGAGGGCGGGACGTTCCCGTCCCGCCTGGCGCGCTCCAACCCGTTGACGACCATCATGAACCGCTTGATCCCCGACGTTTTCCGTAATCCTGCAATCCGCGTGAGCATGATTGCCATTTTCACGTTCGGATTTGCGGGCGCGACGACGACCCCTTATCGATCCGTGGTCGGTATCCTCGAACTCGGCCTGTCGAACGAGGTTTACTCTGCGCTGATCTTTGCAGCGGCGGCCGTCAACGTGATTGTCAGCATTCTTTTCGGCAATCTTGCCGACCGGCTCGGGGAATATCGCACGATGATGCTTGTCGCGGCGACGTTCGGTGTTGTCGGCTATGGCGCCGTCTACTTTTTTCCCACTCAGGGAATCTTTGTCCTCAGCGCGCTTCTGCTGCTGCCGGTCTATGGCTCGCTGAACTCGTTGCTCTTTGCCAATGTGCGTGCCGCAGCCAGGGGAATGGCGCCTGGCGAGGTGGCGACCGTCAATTCCGGTGTGCGGGCAATGATCTCACTCTCCTGGGTGCTTGTTCCGGGGCTAACGGGCGTTCTGCTGTCCTCCTCGCCCTCCATGTTACCGGCCTATCTCTTTGCTTCCATGTCCTGCCTGGTCTGTCTCGGGCTCGTCGGCGTCTTGCTGCCACGGCAAAGCGGCACGGACAATGCCGCCACGCACCATCTCTCCTATCTTGCCGCACTCGGCCAGGTGATCTCTCCGAGGATCATCAGCCGGGTGATGGCGGTCGCGCTGATCAGCAGCACCTTGCATGTGAACGACGCGATACTTCCCCTCGTCGTCACCGGCGCCGCCCACGGCACGGTCGCCGATATCGGTATTCTGGTGGGGATCGTCGCACTTCTGGAAGTGGTCTTCATCATCGTCTGGTCGCGCATGCTGCGCATTGTCGGCCAGCTTGCAGCCCTTGTCCTCGGGGCATTGATCTACGCGGTCTATCTGATCCTTCTGGCTTTTGCCGATCAACCCTGGCATGTCTACGCGCTCACCCTCATCAGCGGCATTGGCGCAGCGTCGCTCATCTCCATTCCGATTACCTACCTTCAGGACCTGATCGCCGATCGGCCCGGTCTCGGCAGCGCGCTGATCTCCGTCAACATCTTCCTCGGCGCCGGGCTGAGCGCCGTCCTCTTTGCGGCAGGGACTGCCATCACCAGCTATTCCGGCACGGCGGTGGTCGCTGCTTTCTCGGGGCTTGCCGGGACGGCGTGGCTGCTGTTTCTCGACCGGCGGGCCTCACGGTCCGCAGCCGGTAACGATTGAAGCGACCCTCGGTGCGCGAGACAACGCCTAACTTACCCCATTCAGAACGACCATCTTGTCATCGGCCATCTCCTGCATCGTCCAGGGGATACCGCCGACGCCATAACCGGACTGGCGGCGACCTGCGAACGGCATCCAATCCGTCCGAAACGCAGTGTGATCGTTGATCAGAACGGCTGCTGCATCCAGACGTTTCGCCGCCCGGAGTGCGACGGCGATATCCGAGGAAAATACGCTCGCCTGAAACGCATAAGGCAAGGAGTTGGCAATCCGAACCGCATCGTCGAGGTTCTGGTAACCGTAAACACAGGTCAGCGGGCCGAAGACTTCTAGCTGCGAGACCTTTGCGTCCGCCGGCGGATTGATCAGGACCGAGGGCAGCAGCGTCGTGTCCGAAAGACGCCCACCCCCGAGCTGCCTTGTTCCGGTATCAACCGCTTCCCGGATCCAGTTCGACACCCGCTCCGTTTCGCGTGGCAGGATGAGTGGCCCCACTTCCGTTTGCGGCAACGTCGGATCGCCGACCCGAAGAGCCGCGACCCCGGCGGCTAGGTTCTCGGTGAACGGTTCCAGGAGATCCTCGTGCACGAATATCCGCTGGACCGATACGCAGACCTGCCCCGCATGATAGTAACCGCCTTTGATAATAGGGCCGACGACCGCGGCCGCATCTGCACTTCGATCAACGATGACAGGTGCTGCGCCGCCATGTTCAAGTGCACATCTCGTACCGGGCGGCAGCTTGCTCTTGAGATACCATCCGACTTTCGCCGATCCGATGAAGCTCAGAAACGCAACGCGGGGATCGGTCGCAAACGATTCAGCAAGGGCGTTGTCATCGGTGACGAAGGTTTGACACCAGCGCTCGTCCAGGCCGGCCTCCCAAAGCAACTTCACGATTTCGATACACGAGATCGGCGTCGTTGCAGCAGGCTTTACGATAACGGGACATCCGACGGCGATGGCAGGCGCAATTTGATGGACGATGAGATTGAGTGGATGGTTGAATGCCGAGATCGCCGCTACAACACCAATCGGCTCCTTGGTCGTGAAGGCCCACCGATTGAGACTGGCGGCAGTCAATCCCATCGGGACTTCCTTGCCGCCGAAGTTGCGGATCTCATCGGCGGCATTGACCAGCCCGTCGATCGCTCGTGTGACTTCGATGATCGCGTCCGCCAGCGGCTTGCCACCTTCCCGCGCGATCATCATTGCGAAGCGGTCGCGATTGTCGTGCAGGAGCGCTGACGCCTTTCTGAGGATCGTCATGCGCTGATGGGCAGGCAACCACCCCTCGCGATCGGCAAAGGCTTTCGCGGCAATATCCAGCTTGCGGTCAAGTGAAGCGGCGTCATCTGTGGGCAACTCGGCGATGATCGCCCGATCGAATGCCTGATAAACCGTCAGGGTAAGCGACATTTCATGCCTCCAGTATTGCCGGCAGCCGTTCGCGCAGCTCTTTGACCAGCACACGTTCATTTTCCGAGTAGTCGATGGGGACATTAATTAGATGCACGCCCCCACCCTTGAAGGCATCCTCGAGCACCTGCTTGAACTGGCCGATTTCATCGACCCTTGTGCCTTTGGCGCCATAGGATTCCGCATATTTGACGAAGTCCGGATTGCCGAATGTCATTCCGAAGTCCGGAAATTCGTCTACAGCCTGCTTCCAACGGATCATCCCGTAGGCGTCGTCCTCAATGACGAGAATGACGAGGTTCAGGTTGAGCCGGACGGCGGTTTCCAGCTCCTGCGAATTCATCATGAAGCCACCGTCGCCGCAGATCGCCATGACCCGTCGTTCCGGATAAAGCATCGAAGCGACCATTGCCGATGGAAGGCCAGCCCCCATCGTCGCGAGCGCGTTATCGAGAAGCAACGTGTTCGCCATTCTGGTGCGATAGTTGCGAGCGAACCAAATCTTGTACATGCCGTTGTCGAGAGCGAGAATGCCGTCATGGGGCATGACCTCGCGGATGTCGTGGACCAGCCTCTGAGGCGTAAACCGTTGTTCGGTCGCGCGGTCTGCAATTCGGTCCAGAATTCGCTCGCGCAGGTGAAGAAGCGCCTGCGCGTTCGGCAACTTGCCCTCCAGGCGATCTGCGAGCGCCTTGAGTGACGGCCCCATGTCGCCGATGACCTCGGCCTGAGGAAAATAGACCTGCTCGACCGTTGCCGGCTGATATCCGATATGAACGACTTTCGGACCGCGCCTGCCCATGATGAACGGTGGTTTTTCGATCGTATCGTGGCCGATCGTGACGATCAGATCTGCCTGCTCGATGGCCTCGTGAACATAGTCTTTCTCCGAGAGGGCCGCAGTGCCCATGTAGAGTTCGGTTCCCCCTGGAACCGTCCCCTTCCCCATCTGCGTCGTGAAATAGGGGATGCGGGTTCGAATAACGAACTGCGCGAGGTCTGACGTGGAGCGGGGACGAGAGGCTGCTGCTCCGAACATGAGCAACGGACGCTTGGCCGATGCAATCAGGGCCGCGGCACGATCGAGCGCAGCATCGCTTGCCGTCGGCAGTTCGAGCTGATGCGGGGCGATCAGCGCGATGTCCTCACATTCCTCCGCAGCGATGTCTTCAGGCAGTTCGAGATGAACCGGACCAGGCCGTTCCTCCTGCGCGATCCTGAACGCTTCCCTCACCATGGTCGGGATCATCTGCGGCGAAACGATCTGGCGCGTGAGCTTGGTCAGCGGCTTCATCGATGCGATGACGTCAACAATCTGGAAGCGAGCCTGCCGCGATGACAGAATTCCCTTCTGGCCGGTAATCATCACCATGGGCATCGCGCCGAGAAGCGCGTAGGCCGCTCCCGTCGACAGGTTCAACGCTCCTGGACCAAGCGTCGTTAGGCATACGCCAGGCTTACCCGTCAGTCGCCCGTAGGTCGCTGCCATGAACGCGGCCGCCTGCTCGTGTCGCGTGAGCACGAGCTGGATGGACGACTTGCGGATGGATTCGACGACGTCGAGGTTTTCTTCGCCTGGAATGCCGAAGATGCGCTCCACACCTTCGTTTTCAAGCGCCGCAATGAGGAGATCTGAGCCTTTGGTCATGGAAGGTGCCCGTGTGAGTTGGCGTCGCGGTCGAGAGCAACGCGATGAGAGACTTCAGACAGTCAAGATAGGTCGATTTACGGTCCGAACCAAACGCTCCATATTGCAGATTTTGCAGTCGAGATATGCTCTCAGAACCTTCCTCGGGTTTGTGCGGCGATTCAAGCGTGATGCTGCAGCTCGCCAGCGAGGAAATCGATAAGGGCCTGCACGCTGTGGCTGGCCGCATTCCCGTTGGTGACCGCATACCCATTGATGCCGGCAAGCAGAACAAAGATGGCTTCGGCATGACGCACGCCTAGCCAAAACGTGGAATTCGATTAACTCAACATTATCTGTCGTGAGGAGTTAGCCGCTATGCAAATCAGCAGTTCCTGGCTTGATATCTGGACGATCATGTTGATTGGGCCCGGTGTAATTGGCGGTTTGATGTTGATAACGGGCGTTATTTACCTCTCTTATCTCTCGGAAGAATGGGCACGGCGGAAGTCTCGGTCTGCGACATCACAAAACGGCGCATTGAGCGGTGTTCAATTCGAGCGCAGTGAGGGCGGCGCTTGGCCGACATCACGCGGCGACGGAAGCGGAGGAGCGCATCAATGAACAACCGAGTCGTTTGATGAAGCGGACAGCTGATATCTCAGAGAACGGAAGAGCGGCGAGGACCTCTTCTTGCCTCTCCATTATGGAGCTCATCAGAATGTCCGATGTGTTGGAGCGTTCCAGGAATTTTGTCAGTACCTTTTCTTCAGACTATCCCTGACCAACCCGGGCAATCATGAGCAACAAAGGTCGTTACTCTCCAGCACCGAAAGGCGGCCGCTTTGGTAGGGTGCTGGGCTGGACCATACTGGTGTTGGGTATGCCCCTGGCGCTTCTTGCTGCCTTGATGCCATCAAATGAATACCAGGCGACACTGGGCATCGACGCGCTGGACTGCGACGGCCTGATCAATGTGGCGATCTTCGCCATTCCCGCGCTTTTCATCTACGCAGCGGGTTTCGTCGTCAACGCCATTGGTTGGCGTAATCGGGCGAAGCGCGTGCTCGCCATTGCCTGCGCTGTCATTTGCGTCGCGGTTGCAGCGAATCTTGTTCGTGCCGTTATCGAAGACGGCAAACAGCAGGCGGCCTGTCTTGTCAGATAGAATCAAACAGGATCTTGGATCGCAGCACGAAACAACGCAGCCTCTTCAGGCGTGCTCCCTAAGATCGCCTCTTGCGATCCGGCAAGGGCGGCGAGGATACGCTTGGGCCGCGAGTAACACACTTGATGGGATGTGAATTGCGGACTCCCTTTACC
>NZ_JBFUBG010000140.1:0-10000 GCF_056405875.1 Rhizobium sp. P1_E6
CAATACGACCGTGCTCAATCTGATTATCGAGAAACTTCCGGTCTCGATCTCGCTCGGCATCTGGATCCTGATCTTTTCCTACGCCATCTCCATTCCGCTCGGCATCCGAAAGGCGGTCAAGGACGGCTCTTCCTTCGATGTCTGGACATCAGCCGTCATCATCGTCGGTTATGCCGTGCCGAGCTTCCTGTTCGGCATCCTGCTGATCGTGCTGTTTGCCGGCGGCTCCTTCTATGACTGGTTCCCGCTGCGCGGCCTCGTCTCGGATAATTTCGACCAGCTTTCCTGGTGGCAGAAGCCGCTCGATTATTTCTGGCACCTCGCGCTGCCGCTGATCTCGCTGTCGCTGGCGTCATTTGCCACGACGACGCTGCTGACCAAGAATTCCTTCATCGACGAGATCAAGAAGCAGTATGTCATCACCGCGCGCGCCAAAGGTCTGAACGAGCGGCAGGTGCTTTACGGCCACGTTTTCCGCAATGCCATGCTGATCATCATCGCGAGCTTTCCAGCCGCCTTCATCTCCGCCTTCTTCACCGGTTCGCTCCTGATCGAGAACATCTTCTCGCTCGACGGCCTTGGCCGCCTCGGCTACCTCTCCGTCGTCAACCGCGACTATCCGATCGTCTTTGCGACGCTCTATATCTTCTCGCTGCTCGGCCTCTTCGTCGGCCTGATCTCGGACCTGATCTACACCTGGATCGATCCGCGCATCGATTTCGAGCGGAGGGACGTCTGATGGATGCCGCCGCAAATCCGACGACATCAGCGCCCGTCCGCCCGCCCCGCAAAGGCCTTCTGTCGCCGACCAACATCCGCCGCTGGCAGAACTTCAAGGCAAACAGGCGCGGCTACTGGTCGCTCTGGCTCTTCCTCGTGCTCTTCGTGCTCAGCCTCATGGCCGAGTTCATCGCCAACGACAGGCCGATCATCGCCTCCTACAAGGGCGAGATCCTTTTCCCTGTCGTCATCGATTATCCCGAGGAGAAGTTCGGCGGCTTCCTCGCCGAGACGGACTACCGTTCCTCGGTCATAGCAGATGAGATCAATGCCAATGGCTGGATGATCTGGCCGCCGATCCGCTATTCCTATCAGTCGGTCAATTCCAACATCCCGCATTCGGCCCCGACCGCTCCGTTCTGGCTGATGTCGTCGCAGGAGCGCTGCTCGGCCTATCCGCAGGGCGTCGATGATCCCGGCTGCAGGCTCGGCAACCTCAACTGGCTCGGCACCGACGACCAGGCGCGCGATGTTTTTGCCCGCGTCATCTATGGCTTCCGCATTTCCGTTCTCTTCGGCCTGGTGCTGACCATCTGCTCGGCGGTCATCGGCGTGACGGCCGGTGCCATCCAGGGCTATTTCGGCGGCTGGACGGACCTGCTTCTCCAGCGTTTCATCGAGATCTGGTCCTCGATGCCGGTGCTTTACATCCTGCTGATCATCGCCGCGATCCTGCCGCCCGGATTCTTCGTTCTGCTCGGCATCATGCTGCTGTTTTCCTGGGTGGGCTTTGTCGGCGTCGTGCGTGCCGAGTTCCTGCGCGCCCGCAATTTCGAATATGTCCGGGCTGCCCGGGCGCTCGGCGTCAACAACCGCACCATCATGTGGCGGCATATGCTGCCGAATGCGATGGTCGCGACCCTGACCTTCCTGCCCTTCATACTCTCGGGCTCGATCACCACGCTGACCTCGCTCGACTTCCTGGGCTTCGGCATGCCGCCGGGCTCTCCCTCGCTCGGTGAACTGATCGCCCAGGGCAAGGCCAATCTCCAGGCGCCATGGCTCGGGCTGACGGCCTTCTTCACCATGTCGATCATGYTGTCGCTGCTGATCTTCGTCGGCGAAGCGGTGCGCGATGCCTTCGATCCGAGAAAGACGTTCCAATGAGTGAACCGCTGCTCTCCGTCCGCGATCTCTCCGTTGCCTTCCATCAGGGCGGCGAAACGTCGCTTGCCGTCGACCGTATCTCCTTCGATATCGAGAAGGGCGAGGTTGTCGCGCTCGTCGGCGAATCCGGTTCCGGCAAGTCGGTGTCGGCAAACTCCATCCTGCGTCTCCTGCCCTATCCCTCGGCAAGCCATCCGGGCGGCGAGATATTCTTCAAGGGCAAGGATCTCTTGAAGGCCTCCGACCGCGAAATGCGCGAAGTTCGCGGCAACGACGTCACCATGATCTTCCAGGAGCCGATGACATCGCTCAATCCGCTCCACACGATCGAAAGGCAGATTGCCGAAATCCTGGACCTGCATCAGGGCATGACCGGGCAGGCGGCGCGCACCCGTGTGCTGGAGCTCTTGAACCAGGTCGGCATCCGCGAGCCGGAAAAGCGCCTGAAAGCCTATCCGCATGAACTTTCGGGCGGTCAGCGCCAGCGTGTGATGATCGCCATGGCGCTCGCCAACCGGCCGGAATTGCTGATTGCCGACGAGCCGACAACCGCGCTCGACGTCACCGTCCAGGCGCAAATCCTCGAACTCCTGCGCAAGCTGAAGGGCGAGCACGGCATGTCCATGCTGTTCATCACCCACGATCTCGGCATCGTGCGCAAATTCGCCGACCGCGTTTGCGTCATGACCAAGGGCAAGATCGTCGAGACCGGACCGGTGGAAGAGGTCTTCACCAATCCGAAGCATGACTACACGCGCCATTTGCTCGCCTCCGAACCGCGCGGCGAACCGCCGGTGACCGACCCCTCCAAGCCTGTCGTCATGCAAGGCAGCGATATCAAGGTCTGGTTCCCGATCAAGGCCGGGCTCATGCGCAAGGTCGTCGATCACGTGAAGGCGGTCGATGGCATCGACCTGACGCTGAGGGCGGGCCAGACGCTTGGTGTCGTCGGCGAATCCGGTTCCGGCAAGACCACGCTCGGGCTCGCGCTCACGCGCCTCATCTCGTCGAAGGGGCGCATTTCCTTCGTCGGAAGAGATATAGCAGGCTATTCATTCACGGAAATGCGGCCCCTGCGCAACCAGCTTCAGGTCGTTTTCCAGGATCCCTATGGCTCGCTCAGCCCGCGCATGTCGGTTGGCGATATCGTTGCCGAGGGCCTGAAAGTGCACGAGCGTTCGCTGTCATCAGAGGAGCGCGACCAGCGCGTCTGCTGGGCGCTTGAGGAAGTCGGCCTCGATCCACTGACCCGCTGGCGTTTCCCGCACGAATTTTCCGGCGGCCAGCGTCAGCGCATCGCGATCGCCCGCGCCATGGTGCTGAAGCCGCGTTTCGTCATGCTCGATGAGCCGACATCGGCGCTCGACATGAGCGTGCAGGCGCAGGTGGTGGACCTGCTGCGCGATCTGCAGAAGAAGCACGATCTCGCCTATCTCTTCATCAGTCACGACCTGAAAGTGGTCAAGGCGCTTGCCAATGACGTCATCGTCATGCGCTTCGGCAAGGTCGTCGAGCAGGGGTCGTCAGCGGAAATCTTCCGTGCACCGAAGGATGACTATACCAAGGCGTTGATGGCCGCCGCCTTCAATATCGAGGCGGTGTCCACGCCTGCGGTTCAGCAGTAAAGAAGATCATGTCAGCAAGACCTCCCATTCTCGTCGATCTCAAGTTCGACCCCGAGACCGTTGCCCGCATCCTGAAGACCGCCTTTGCCGATCGCGGCAGCATCAATTCCGCCGATCCCGCCAGCAAGGCGCTCGACCTGACCAGCATCGATTATGCGCTGCTCTGGAAGCCTGATGCGGATATTTTCCAGCGCGCGCCGAACCTGAAGGTGCTCTTCTCCGGTGGTGCCGGGGTCGATAGCATCCTGTCCATCGCTGATCTGCCCGATCTTCCGATCGTCCGTTTCGTCGATCGCAGCCTGACGACGCGCATGAGTGAATGGGTGGTCATGCAGTGCCTCATGCACCTGCGCCTGCAGCGCGAGCATGACCGGCACCAGCGCGATCGGGTCTGGGGCAAGCTCGTCCCGCCGGAAGCTGCAGACATCACCGTCGGCGTCATGGGCCTCGGCATTCTCGGCCAGGATGCGGTCGCCAAGCTACGCGTCATGGGCTTCAACGTGATCGGATGGTCGCGCTCGAAGAAAGAGGTTGAAGGCATCGAAACCTTCGACGGCCCGCAACTCGATACCTTCCTGTCAAAGACCGATATCGTCGTCGGCCTGCTGCCGCTGACCCCGGAGACGACGGGCCTCTACAACAAGGCCTTCTTCACCAGGCTGCGCCAGGGTGGCGCCCTCGGCAAGCCGGTCTTCATCAATGCCGGCCGCGGCAAGAGCCAGGTGCAGGCCGATATCGTTGCTGCGATTGAGGGCGGCGTGCTCGGCGGCGCCTCGCTCGATGTCTTCGAAGTCGAGCCGCTGCCGGCAGATGATCCGCTCTGGCATCTGGAAAATGTCTTCATCACCCCGCATGACGCTGCGATCTCGGAAGAGAACGCGCTCTTCCGTCATGTCGAGGCCCAGATCGCCCGCTTCGAACGCAGCGAGCCGCTGCAATTCGTCGTCGATCGCAAGGCGGGGTACTAGAGCCTCTCCGGCGAGAACGGCTTCGCCTTCAATGCTCTAGCTTATTGTTTTCTCTGCAATTCCGGACGCAAAACCGGTTCCCACTTTTGCTGGAATTGCCCTAGAGCGCCGTGCGTCCGTTCGGACGCACAAAGGATGCTCTAACTCCTTGATTCACCGCATCAGGCTTCCCGAAAATCGATTCCGATTTTCGGGCCGATGCTGTAGTGCGCGTCGCGCAAAAGCGCGGAACTATTGAGCAAGCACCGCCAATGTCCGTTTCCTGCCCTGAGCGGTCATTCCCGAACCCAACGAGACAGGCCAGGAAACCGCCACCTGCTATTACATATCTGCGTTGCATAATAGGAAGTATGCGTTTGCCTGAGATGAGATCATAAGGCGCGTAGCTGATGCACATGAGAGTCCTTAATATGGATTGGGTCCCTGTAGTCTTCGTTACGTTCAAGGTTTTCGCTTTAGGAGCGGCCATGTTCTTCGCCATCAAGTGGCATTACGATCGAGGAGAGAAGGGAGACAGGCGAGCGGTACTACGCGCGGGCGGCAAGATGGCCGCAGTCTTCGCGCTGGCGGTACTAGGCGTGGGGCTCATCGCCTTCGTCCTTAGCAGTATGCTCGGTCTGGACTTGAGGCTCCCATGATCACGTCATCAATGGACCTGGCCCCRCAGGGGCTCCCGGAGGGCCGACGACACCTTCAAAGCAGACAATAACCGCTGGGCCTCTCGGGCCTGAACGTGCACGACCCTCGCGCTTTCCATTTGCGACATAATTCCGCAAAACTGTGCAGCGGTTTTGCGATAACGACATGCTCTGGAAAGCCCTTCGGAACCATCCGACGCCACTCTTCGTTTCTTCTCGGAAGTTCTGCAGGCATGGCCTGCGGATCAGCGCAAGGAGACGATCATGGCGCAAACGGAAACGCGTTGGGAAAAGTCCGATCAGAAGCTTCATGTCGAAGAAGAAATTTCACCGGTCAAGGCCAAGCAGGGCCGCACAGGCCGTCGCATTCTGGCCGTGCTGATTGCCGCACTGGTGCTGGCTTTCCTCGTCTGGATCCCTGTCGAAATCTGGGGCCAGAAGGAAGCCGATGATGTCGCTCCTCAGCAGCCCGGCCAGCAGATGCAGTCTCAGGTCCCGGCAGCTGCGCCGCAGAGTGGCGCCACCGCCCCGGCCCAGCCTGCCGCCCCGGCACCCGCACCCGCACCCGCACCCGCACAATAATGCGTTGATGTCAGACATTTAAGCAACGTCCCGAAGCCGTTCTTGCTGCGGGACGTTGCCTATTGTTTTTTCTGGACTTTGCAGCTCGATTTTTCGATAAGAAAGCGCACGAGCCGGTTTCGTGCGCTGGCCGTTGCCAGCCCGCACTTGACCGGATTGACGGACAGGCGGGAGTTTCATGGCCAGGACCGATATCGCAAGACGCGTCTACAATCATACCTGGAAACTCGATCCGATCGTCCGTAGTCTGATCGATACGGACTTCTACAAGCTCCTGATGCTGCAGATGATCTGGAAGCTCTATCCTGATGTCAGCGCCTCCTTCACCCTGATCAACCGCACCAAGCGCGTGCGCCTGGCCGAACAGATCGACGAGGGCGAATTGCGCGAGCATCTCGATCACGCGCGCACGCTGCGGCTCGCCAAGAAGGAGATGATCTGGCTCGCCGGTAACAGCTTCTATGGTCGCGCACAGATCTTCGAGCCGGAATTCCTCGCCTGGCTCTCCAATTTCCAGCTGCCGGAATATGAGCTCTCCAAGAAGGACGGGCAGTATGTGCTGGATTTCCATGGGTCGTGGAAGGAAACGACCATGTGGGAAATCCCCGCCCTTGCCATCATAAACGAGCTGCGCTCGCGCGCCGCCATGAAGACGATGGGGCCATTCACGCTCGATGTGCTCTATGCCCGCGCCAAGGCCAAGATGTGGGCCAAGGTGGAAAAGCTGAGTGAACTGCCCGGCCTGCGCATTTCCGATTTCGGCACCCGCCGCCGCCACAGCTTCCTCTGGCAGCGCTGGTGCGTGGAAGCGCTGAAGGAAGGCATCGGTCCTGCCTTCACCGGCACCAGCAATGTATTGCTGGCTATGGATTCCGATCTCGAGGCCGTCGGCACCAATGCGCATGAGCTGCCGATGGTGGCCGCCGCCCTTGCCGAGACGAACGAGCAGCTGAAGAACGCGCCCTACAAGGTGCTGCGCGACTGGAACAAGCTCTATGGCGGCAACCTGCTGATCGTGCTGCCGGACGCTTTCGGCACGGCCGCCTTCCTGCGCGATGCGCCGGAATGGGTGGCGGACTGGACCGGCTTCCGCCCGGATAGCGCTCCGCCGGTCGAAGGCGGCGAGAAGATCATCGACTGGTGGAAGAAGATGGGCCGCGACCCGCGCCAGAAGTTGCTGATCTTCTCCGACGGCCTCGATGTCGATGCGATCATCGATACCTACAAGCATTTCGAAGGCCGTGTCCGCATGAGCTTCGGCTGGGGCACCAACCTGACGAATGACTTCGCCGGCTGTGCGCCGAACGACAGTTCCGATTTCCTGCCGATATCCATCGTCTGCAAGGTGAGCGACGCCAATGGCCGCCCGGCCGTCAAGCTCTCGGACAATCCGCAGAAGGCGACCGGCGAACCGGCGGAAGTCGAACGCTATCTGAAATTCTTCGGCACCGAGGACCGGACCGATCAGGCCGTGCTGGTTTAAAGCAATTGCCAAGCAGGCCGGTTATGGCGTGGGAGAATGTTTTCGTTTTTGGCAAATGGATGCGTTCAGCCATAGGAGATTAATCCTTTTGCTCGTTATCCATTGAGGGCAAAAATCCCCTATGGTATAAAATACGAAGCGGGCGACTTTCGCCGCCCGCTGCTGGTTAAGCTATTATGAGCCAAACGCAGCCCATTTTCGGGCTTTGTTTGAGAGGGTACGTAAGCATCCTCGTGACCTCCTTCTCGGCATCTACGCAGTGCCGAGTCTGCCCGCGTAGCAGCGGTTATTGGGAGTGATGGCGCTACACCATCCATCACTCCGTGCTTGGCAGGAATTGCGCTCCTGCCGGTGAGCCAAAGAAGCCTTCATCCGAGAAGATCGGGGGAGGCTTCTTGTGTTTTATCCTTAGACCACTCAGCCAGTGACCAAAGCTTCGTCTCTTTGTCCAAAATAAACACTTCACGTTTAAGCGAAAACTTAGCGGTGAGGTTCCCTTTGGGATTCATTCCCGCGATCTTCACCCCGCGTCGTGTTACTTTGTCGAAGATGTCTGCGGCGAGCATTGGCTTGCCTTCTTGACGGAGAACGTCAGCAGCCTCTTTCAAGATTAGCTCTGTGGGTGAGGATGACGATGCGATGATTCTCACACCTGAAAGTGGTTCAATCTGCTTGGCCGTCGCAGTGTTATCTTTTTGCTCGGCTTTATAGCGCTCAAACATCGTTCGATCTTCGAGAAGGCTGTTGGCCATCTCGATAAATTGCTCCAAGCGCTTAATCTCGGCCTCGTATTGCGCGATCTTAGCCTTAGCAATTTCAACTGCATCGTCGCTCATGGTGAAAATCACTTGAGCATAATTACTTTCAGGTCAATCAGTCTCTAGCGTGGGAGACGCAGAGAAGGCAAATGAGTGAATATCGGGGAAAAAGAGAGAACAAATGCTAAAATGTTCTTCTTATGTTCTCTTAACGTCAATCTTTAGAGGAGTACATAAAAAGAACGTGCCGATTTGATTCGGAGAGAGAGGCCTATGAATTTGGCGATACAAATAAGCGAATGCCAAAGTGACTTGAACTCAGCCAGAATGTTAGGTAGCTGAAAACATTAATTATTTTGGTGATCACGCTACATAAGGCCGCAATTCCAGTACAAGTGTGTAGCGGTTTTGCGTCCGGTCTTGCGTCAAGACAAAGCCTGTCTCTCACACATGAAAAAAGCGCCACGTCGTGAGCGGCGCTTTCCATTATCTCAAGCGTATATCAGCCGGCAGGCTTCAGCGAGCTGATGATGGCGATCAGCTCGTCGTCATGCGCGTCCTGTTTGCCCTTGGTGCCCCAATAGGTGATCAGCAGCAGCTTGTCTTCGCTTGGCGAAAGCRCGGCGACGCCGATATTGACCGGGCCTTCCTTGTCGGTGCCATCCCAGTCGAAGGTTTTCATCTTCATGCCGTTGATTTCGGCATCGGATTCCTTCTGGGTCTTCTCCTCGATGGTCACGCCGTTCTTCTGCAGGAAGGCGAAGGCCTCGTCGATGACCTTGTCGCTCGTCTTTGCATCGGCAACGTCGATCGAAAGATAGATCGCCGAATCATCGGACTGGGYATCGATGCCGGTCTCCGTCTCCTTCGGCCCCCAGTTGTCGGGAATGGTGACGGTCGCGACCGGATCGTCGCTCGGAAATTCCAGCGTTTCCGCCTGGGCAATCACAGGCAGGAATGCCGCGAAAGCGGCGGCAATGATGAGCTTCTTCATGGTAGGTCCCCGGATGGTCGCGTCCCGGCGGGCAGCAGCCCTTGCCACCCCTCTCGCTCCGGATCGCGCCACATCGGATCGTTACCGGCTTTTGCTTTGCCAAGCCTTACCGGGAGCGCGGACAAGCGCATGCCATCGCGATCCATTTTTGGTGGCTTCGGGAAAATGCCGGCAGGGAGCCGCCAGGGAGCCGCGAATGTCTGTTGCGCCGAAGGAGATGCCCCACCGCATCCGCGTGACTTCGTCCCGATAACTCTTCGTCCTTACGGATACGGTCAGGCACACAACCAGACTCGGAGAGAAACCGTGGAAGTCACCCCAAAAATTCTGCTGAACATCAGGCAAGTCACAGCGACGACCGGCATCAGCCGCGCCAGCATCTACCGGCAGATGAGGGCCGGCCAGCTTCCCTTCGTGAAACTCGGTTCTCGCACCCTGTTCCGCCCGGCGGATCTGCAGGATTTCGTCGATAGGAACCTCCAGGTTTCGGACTAGCGCCTTCATCGGTCAGGTGGCCCGAAGGGTCGGATAAGGACCGCAGACGGACGATGCTGCCACGCGGCGGCGACGTGCTGTTCGATGCTGTCATCGAGAGGGCTGAGATCGTCTTTTGATGGCTGGCCTGGTGCCTGTAGCCCCCTCATCCGCCCTTCGCGCACCTTCTCCCMACTGGGAGAAGGGACGTACCGCGGCGCCTGTTTCCCCCTTCTCCCCAGCGGGGAGAAGGTGGCCCGAAGGGTCGGATGAGGGGGCCACGGGCGATGCATCAACGACCCCGGCCAAGAAAATCAAGCCTTTAACTCACATGGAAAATTTCATGTCGCGAACACATGCATACGCATCCTCGGCCGAACCTGACGATATCGCACGTCTGCGGCGTGACGTGTCGCTGTCTTCGACCGTCACGCAATACGGCTACGAACTCGGCCGTAATGGGCGGGAGTTCGAAACCTGCTGCCCGTTCCATGCCGAAGACACGCCGTCGTTCAAGGTCTTCATAGCGCACGATGGAGTGGAACGTTTCCATTGCTTCGGCTGTGGCAAGCAAGGCGATGTCCTTGATTT
>NZ_JBFUBG010000141.1:0-9909 GCF_056405875.1 Rhizobium sp. P1_E6
GTCCTCAACGAACGGCACGGGCTCAGGCACTTCATTTGGCTGGCCATGGAAGTCCGGCCTGCCGCCGAGTTCGGAGACCAGATGAGTGAAATTGGCATGGAACTCGGCGACCGTAGATGTTTCCAGCGCAAAAGAGGCCCGACGTCCGTCGCCGTTCGTACCGACGACCGCATGGTCGTGAAAGTCGAACACGATCTCGATGCCGGGGCCATCGGGTATCGGGGAGGATGTCAGACCGGAAGGGGTAACGTAAAAAGTCGCGTTCCAGGAATGGTTGAGCCACGGTGTGTGAGCCAGCCGATATTTGCCGACGACCTGCAGGTAGAGGTGCAGGGCGGAACACGTTTCGCGCCAACTGAGGTAGTCGAGGCGTGGCCATTTGTTGCTCATTTTGCTTTCTCCATTTTCTGTCGAAACACGCGAGGCCGTGAATGCCGTCCCGGATCTGGTCAATCGCGCGGACGCGATCGCGCTACCGTTGTCAGTCCGGAAGCGGTATATGCTCGTCCCGATCATCGACCGGAAGATCGAACCGTCCCTTGCCCCAGTTTTGTGCGCGCCATTCCGCCTTGGCCTCCTCGATGCGGTCCTTTGACGACGCAACGAAATTCCACCAGACGTAGCGCGGCCCTGTAAGCGTCGCGCCACCGAGGATCATCAGCCGCGCGCCTCGCTCACCCGCCGCGACGGTAATCTTGTCGCCGGTGCGGAACACCATCATCTGCGGCGCCTCGAACTCCTGGCCCGCGATCGAAATCGAACCTTCGACGATATAGATGCCTCTGTCCTCGTGATTGTCCGGCAAAGGAAGGCGGCTTCCAGGGTCCAGCGCCACATCGGCGTAGAACGTTTCCGAGAACATGGTGGCGGGCGCAGTCTGGCCATAGGCGTTGCCCAGGATAAGCCGTACGGAAGCGCCACAATCCTCGATGACCGGCAACGCCTCCCTGCCATGGTGTTCGAACGTCGGCTCCATGTCCTCGCGGCTTTCGGGCAGAGCCAACCAGGTCTGGATCCCGAACAGGCTGTTCGGCCCGGTTCGGGCCGTTGCCGACGTGCGCTCCGAATGCGACACGCCGCGCCCTGCGACCATCCAGTTCAGCTCACCCGGGCGGATGATCTGGTCGGCTCCGGTGCTGTCGCGGTGGTGAAAGTCGCCGCGATACAGATAGGTGACTGTGCCAAGGCCGATATGCGGATGCGGCCGGACATCAATACCCTGACCTGTCAGGAGTTCGGCCGGCCCTGCCTGATCGAAGAAGATGAATGGTCCGACCATCTGTCGCTTCGGGGCCGGAAGGGCACGCCGCACCTCGAAGCCGCCAATGTCGCGGGCGCGCGGAATGATAAGGGTTTCGATCGCGTCGATACTCACCTCGTCAGGGCAACCCGGTTCGATTGCGGGGTTCCAGCTCATGTGGGTCACCTTTCCAGTTTGGCGATTTATATAGCGTGACGTGCTTCGGCTGCTGCTTTGTCCTGGCGGATCTCATCTTACTCGGGTCGCTCACCTTCAGGCGAGTTGCGCACTCGGTGAGCTGTTCAGACAACAGGTGGAATTATCGGGGCTGCAAGATCAATTTTTGCACGCGACGGATCCCGAAGCCTTTCGAAGGATGCGATCAGAAATTCGGAGAGGATACGCACCTTGCGCGGTGGATGCGGGCCGGACGGCCTCACAACATAAACATCCCCGACGGGAAGCGGAAAGCGGGTCATGATCGGAACGAGCGCGCCGGACGCAAGATACGGATGGGTCACACAATCCGGAAGCCATGCGATGCCAAGCCCTGCGGCCGCGGCGCTCGCGATCGCCGCGCCGTTGTTGGAACTGAAGCGACCCTGTGGCTGCACGGTGATGATCCTGTCGCCTTCCAGGAACCGCCAGACCTCGGCACCCAACAAAGCCTGGTGGGTTGCGATTTCGCCCGGCGTTTGAGGTGCCCCATGCGCACTGATATAGTCCGGGCTCGCAACGAGTTTGCCATAGATCTCGCCCACCCGCTTGGCGATCACGCTGGAGTCACGCAGCGCCCCGACCCGGATCGCGCAATCGAACCCGTCCGCAACCAGATCGACGAAGCGATCGCTATATTCGGCATGGATCTGAAGCTGCGGGTGTTGGCGCGCCATTTCGGTAAGCACGGATGCGAAGTGCATCGGACCCGATGTTAGCGGAACGGCAACTCTCAACCGTCCGCGAAGGTCGCCTTCGGGTAAAATCGTTTCGCGTGCAATGTCTATTTCGGTGCAGGTTTTTGCCGCGTAGTCGCGAAACGTGGCACCCGCCTCGGTCAGGCCGGCGCCACGGGTGGTGCGCGCAAGAAGTTGGACACCGAGTTCTACCTCCAGCCTGGCGAGCCGCCGACTGACCATCGACTTCGAAATCCCCAATCGGCGCGCCGCGGGCGATACACCCCGGGAATCGGCCACTTCGACAAAGGTCCGCAGATCTTCAATGTCCATTCGAGGTCCCCGTGTTGCTATCAGGCCGAGGTATCAGCCCGATGTGCTGCTCTGACGATCGGCGCCACTTCAGTGCCCAGGAGTTCTATTGATCGTTTCATCGCTCTCGTGTCGCGAGCGGCTGTGCTCATCTGGAAGGTGATGCGTGATACGCCACCCAATATCTCACTGGCCTGCAGCATCTTGGCCGCCACCGTCTTCGGATCACCGACCAGGAATGCACCCTCTGGGCCGGCCATAATTTCGAACTGCTGCCGCGTCGGCGGCGACCATCCGCGCTCTCGACCGATATTCGTTGTCAGATGCGCCCAGCCAGGGAAAAAGGTGTCCCTTGCGGCAGCATTGGTTTCGCTGACGAAGCCCATCGCATGAATACCGATCTTGAGCATCTCGGGTCTGTGTCCTGCGCGCTTCCCAGCCTCGCGATAAAGATCGACAAGCGGGCGGAAGCGTTCGAAGCCTCCGCCTATGATCGCGACCATCAGCGGAAGGCCGAGCGCACCGGCGCGGGCAAAGGACTGCGGCGTGCCGCCGACGCCGATCCATATCGGCAGGTGCTGTTGATGGGGACGTGGATAGACGCCTTGTCCGCTGAGCGACGGACGGAAACGTCCTTCCCAGGTGACATTGGTCGACTCCTGCAGAGCAAGCAACAGATCGAGCTTTTCGGCAAAAAGGTCGTCGTAGTCGCGCGTGTCCAGGCCGAACAGGGGGTAAGCTTCGACGAACGACCCGCGACCTGCAACGATTTCCGCACGGCCCCTGGATATGAGATCAAGGGTTGCGAATTCCTGAAAAACCCGCACAGGGTCGGCGGCACTCAAGATCGTTACCGCGCTCGTCAATCTGATCTGGCTGGTCCGGGCCGCTGCAGCAGCCAGTATGATCGTCGGCGCGGAGTCGAGAAACTCTCCGCGGTGATGTTCACCGATACCGAACACGTCCAACCCAACGCGGTCCGCCACTTCGACTTCCTCGAGCAGCTGCGCCATGCGCACTGTAGCCGACGGAACCTGACCGGTCGCCGGATCAGGAAGAATAGCTGCAAAACTGTCGATACCGATTTCCATTATGTCCTTCGAAAACTTGTGTGGCGGCAGTGGTGAATGATGCACTGGCTCGCCATGATGGCGCGCGCAAACTTCGCTGAGCGCGCAGGAATTCTTGCCGGCATCGCCCGATGCTTTTCATCAAACTGCATTTGCGATCATTACCGGTATGGTCGGCAGGTTGACGACAGAATGCACGATCACGATGCCGCCACTTGCGCTCATTGGCTGAATATCCTGTGGGTTCGGATGTCTCCGGATAACTCAACACAAGCGAGGATTGAGAGGGTAGTGAACCCGTGGCCACTATCAATACCAGCGCCTTGTCGTGCGGCGCGCACCGAAAGCCGCAAACGAGCGCATACGAAGGAAAAAGCCAAGATCAAGCCCGCCATGCAACCGAGGCCCTTGAGCGCAGCGAGAACAAGGCCAGCACAACAGGGCGAATGTCCACCCGAACGAGAAGGAGCCCGACGCTGATCGCCAAAACTGACAGCCACGCGGGAGCGGCACTTATCTCCGGCCGACCTGGGTCCGCGGGCACTGTCTTTATGTTCAAGCTTCTTCTCCATGCAGCGACGGCCGGCGACACGGATAGTGTCATCTGAGCATCTTGTGCGGTAGTGCTCGTTCCTGCGAAGCTGTGTCGCGAAATGGGGAACGCCATTTGCAACTTGTCTCCATGCCCAGGCGTTCATGCAGGGCAAGGAGGCATGGCAGCTTCGGGATGAGTAGGTTGCCGCAGGAGCGCGCTTGGCACGAATGATCTCAAACGCGCCACCGTCGGCCATTGTTCAAGGACTTGGACAGGGCCTCAATGTATCGACGTCGGGTAGGTTTCTTTGGGGGGCTTGGTCAAGGGTTCCGGAACCGGTTGGATGTGAAGACGGTTGCGGCCGGACATGGCGTCTCCCTGTACCTGCTCCGCTAGACGCTCGTCGTCCCGTTGGCGAATATCTTCGGCTGCCTCCTCGATATCGAGGTCACCATATCCCAACGCACGCAAGCCCTCGGCTCCCATCAGGTACGCAGACTCGACAGTCTCGCGGATCTGATAGTCCACGCCGGCGCGGATCAATTCCACCGCATGTCCGCGATCATGGCTTCGCACGAGAAGCTTCGCTTGCGGAAACTCATGCTGTGCCAGTTCCACGATCTGCAGCGCGGCTTTCGGGTCATCGATGCAGATCATCAGGGCATCGGCGGAGCCGGCACCGGAATGGCGCAGGGTATCGAGCCTGGTCCCGTCGCCGAAAAAGACCTTGAACCCGAACCGTCCCGCCTCGCGGATCCGGTCGGGATCTGCGTCGATCACGGAGAGGCTGACGCCCCTGGAAAGCAGCAGCTGCGAAGCGATCTGGCCGAACCGGCCGAAACCGATCATGAGCACCGTTCCACTCAGACCGCGAGCGGCGTCTACGCCGTGCATCGACGTCTCGTTTCTCAACAGTCGGTCCGCCGCGATCATGAGGAGAGGCGTCAGAGCCATCGAAAAGATCACTACGGTGGTAAACAGCGCGTTTTCGCGAGCATCGATCACGCCGCCCGTGGTCGCGGCAGCATAAAGGACGAAGGCGAATTCGCCTCCCTGCAGAAACATCGAGGTACGGTGCAGAGCCTGGTGACTGGAACTGCCGAACACGCGCGCGACCGCATAAACGACGACACCCTTTGCGATCGTGAATGCGACCAGTATGGAGACGAGAAGCCACCATTCCGCAGCAACGACGGAAAGATCGAGAGACATCCCGACAGCCAGGAAGAACAGGCCCATTAGCAGACCGCGAAACGGTTCGATATCGCTTTCGATTTGATGCCGGTAGCTGGAGCTCGACAGCATGACGCCGGCGAGGAACGCGCCCATCGCCATGGAGAGGCCAACCAACTCCATCAAAAGCGCTGCTCCCAGAACCACCAGCAGCGCTCCCGCGGTCATCACCTCGCGAGTTCGCGCGCGTGCCAGCAAGGCAAACAACGGATTGAGCCCCCATCTCGATACACCCAGAAGCACGAACAACGCGCCCAATGCCAGCAGAACCTCCACCCAGCCGGGGTGCCCTTGCGACAGAGGCGACAGGAAAGCGACAACTGCCAGAAGCGGGACGATCATGAGATCCTCGAAGAGAAGGATCGAGACCGATTTCTGCCCTTCTACACCCGAGATCTCGCCGCGATGCTGGAGGGCCGACATGATGACAGCCGTCGAGGAGAGGACAAAACCTGCTCCGGCGACAAAGGCTACCGGGCCGGGCAGTCCGAAGACCAGCATGCCCGTCAGTGCAAGGCCCGCGATCGCCAGGGCGACCTGGACGAGCCCCAGACCGAAGATCTGACCAGCCATGGCCAACAGCTTTTGAGGGCGCAATTCCAGTCCGATCACGAACAGGAACATCACCACCCCGAGTTCGGAGAAATGCAGTATGGACAGGGCGTCGGCAAACAGGCCGAGCACCGAAGGTCCGACAAGCACACCGGCAGCAAAGTAGCCCAGGACCGAACCGAGGCCGAGCCGCCGGAACAAGGGCACCGCGACGACAGCCGCTCCCATCAGGACGATCGCAGGTCCGATCGTCTGCCCCAAGCTCGCTTCAGCCATTCATTCGCCTTTCGATTTAACATTGACCGACGGGTACCAGCCGATGTGGCGATTTTGCCCTCTTGTCGCGCTGTAATTCGACAAGCAGGCGACAACGCTATGGCGGGTCTCATTCAAGCCAGACCGCCGTCTTCACGTGCTGGTCTTCGCCGCCTGTTTCCAGATAGCGTTGCGGAGATTGCCTTGATAGCCGCCTGGATTGCAAAAGTCTGTCGCACGCAGAGGAACGCAAGACCGCCAGTTGCTGCGGTGAACCTCTGCAAACAAATGAAACTGGCTCTGATCAGAAAGCGAGGCCGTAATGAGCGCCCGAAGCTGCCGGGCTAAAGTGTTAGCGTCGTAAGTCAGCGATTGGCGGGCTGCCGAACATGCTTTTGTACTCCCGGCTGAACTGCGATGGGCTGACGTAGCCTACCTCGTAAGCGACATGCGACACGCTGGCCGAACCGCTTGCAAGGAGTTTTCGAGCTTCCAGAAGACGGATATGGCGTTGAAAAGCAAGCGGGCTGAACCCCGTCACAGCCTTGAAGTGTCTATGAAACGAAGTGACGCTCATTCCCGCCGAGGCTGCCAGATCGCGAATATTGACGGGCTCGCGATGATTGGTAGCAAGCCAATCTGCCGCCGTCTTGAGCTGCAGGAACCGCTCGTTTCGCTGACCGATCTGATGGATCGTATCGCCCATCGTACTCTGGAGCAGGCGGTAGTAGAGTTCAGTCTCATAATGCAGCCCGAGCATGCCGATATCGTCCGGAGCGTGCAAGAGCCCGACAAGCCGAGCCAAGGGTTCGCCCAACGGGCCGTCCAGGTCCCCCGCTGCCACCGCGCAGGTCCAGCGATCCTCACGTTTGGGCATATTGAGCATGACGCGCGTAAGCAAATCCGTATCAAGGTGAAGGCTGATCGCAACGTAGGGCAGATCCGGCGTGGCGGCGGTGAACTGATGAATAAAGGGCAGACCAAAGGAAGATGCCGCGCAAGCGCCCGCCGTCAGCTCGAAGCGATTGGCGCCGATGATCAGCACCTTTGTCCCACGCAGGACAGCGTAGAACATGGGTTCAAATACGGCTGGCGTGGGTAAAGTCATTACCGTGCTCGACCAGACAGTCAGACGCGGAACAGGCGTTGCAATTGCGGCAGTTCCGATGCGTCCGGCCACAAGAGGGGCGACGTCGTTAAGCAAGCGATCCGTTACGTTCTCGGGGAGGCTCATGCCTCGCGGCATGACATATTTGGTAGGATCAGGCAAGTCTTCGGTGCGATCGTAGATGTTGGTTTCGGCGTAACCGCTTATCTACGGGCCGGAAGGGAACAGACTACCTTCCGGCCCAAGCCCGGGCCTCCGCAACCATACAGCATCAGGATGTAACATGATTGATCTCAAGGGAAAGCGCGCCCTCGTCACCGGCGGGTCGCGCGGTATTGGCGCCGCAATCGCGCTTGTGTTGGCCGAGAACGGCGCCGACGTGGCGATCACATACAATAAGTCGCCTGAGCGTGCCGGCGACGTCGTCGCTTCGATCGAAAAGCTGGGCCGCCGTGCGCTCGCCGTAAAAGCCGACAGTGCGGAAGCGGACGCTGCCGAGCGGGCCGTTGCTGAGACTGTCGAAAAGCTGGGTGGCCTAGACATTTTGGTGAACAGTGCGGCCATCGGACTGGCCGGACCAATTGCGGACCTCGACCTGGACCAATTTCAGGCTCTTATGGACATTAATGTGCGTGCTCCTGTCGCCTTTTCGAAAGCTGCTATCCCCCACCTCACCAAGGGTGGCCGTATCATTTCGATCGGTTCGGCGCTTGGTGAGCGCGTCCCATTTCCGGGTGTGACCGCCTATGCTATGTCGAAGTCGGCTTTAAATTCGTTCACGCGGGGCCTTTCTCGGGAACTTGGGCCACAAGGCATTACCGTCAACCTGGTCTCGCCAGGATCAACCGACACCGAGGCGAATCCGGCAGACGGTGCGGGTGCCGATTTCCAACGGAGCCTCTCGTCAATCGGGCGTTTTTCAGATCCCCGCGAGATCGCGGGTGTTGTCGCATTTCTGGCGAGCCCCGGCTCAGATATGATCACGGGCTCAACCGTTACTGTAGACGGAGGCGCGAACGCTTGAGCAATGCCGCGACCCGGCTGCTTACGCTGACGTCCAGCCGAAGACTTTGATCGCCCGGGAAGCGGATATCTTGGAGGCACAGGTTGAAGACGCGCCCCTGGCAAACGCGGCGCGGCTTCCAACCGCCAATCCCAGTGACACCGAGATTTGCGTTCCGGAAATGGGTGGCTGTCAAACGACCTGACAACCACCCAATAGTTTAAAGCCGCAAATTCCTTGTCCTACCGGCGTTGCCCTTACCAACGGCACTATCCAGGTCATCAGGTTCGCTTGCGGTAAAAGTTGCACCTTCGATATGATAGACCTGCGGTTCCGCTGAAAAATATTCCTGCAAGCCCATCATGAACGTCCGATGGTCTTCGCTCGCTTCGAAGACGGGTGTGTGATCCTCGAGTGAACGCCATCGCACGATCAGGTGGAATAGTTCGGGTGTTTCGATTCCCTGCGCCAGAACGTGACCGCGATAACCCTGCGCGCGGCTAAGTAGCGGAACAACTTCGGCGAATGCTTGTCTGAACGTTTCAGTATGCTCCTTGTAAACGGGTAGCTGAGCGATCTCGTAAATCATGGCTGCACCTTTGAAGTGAGTTGGAGCGTTAGGAACTTGCACGCGCAGTGTCAGCCGATGGGTCGACTGCAATCACGATTTTGCCCCGGACACCGTTGTTGGGGGTCTCGAGCCGCGCGTGGGCGAGAGGAATGTCAGCGAGTTTATAGACAGCGCCAATGTGCGGTCGTAGCTGACCACGCTCCACCAATGTGCTCAGTTCATCAAGCTTGCCGCGGTTTTGTCTTGTGAAAACGAAGTGAATACTCGCGTTCTTGCCCCATGATTCGATGAGGTTCTGCGGCTGTGCGATGTCCACGATCGTGACAACGCGGCCAAGTTGTGCGAGCGCGTCCGGGCTTCGGGTCAACGTGTCGCCACCAATCGTGTCAAACACGACATCGACGCCGCGGCCACCCGTTTCCCGCATTATAACGCTGACATAATCTTCTTTCCGGTAGTCGATGACGACGTCCGCGCCGGCACTTCGTGCAAATTCGAAGTTATCTTCCCGTACTGTCGTGAATACCTTCGCCCCTATGGCCTTCGCGAGCTGTATCGCCACATGACCGACCCCTCCTGCGCCGCCATGGATCAGAATGCTTTCCCCGACTCTCAAAGCAGCACGCACAACCAGGGCCTCCCACGCCGTCCCGCCAACAAGGCTCAGGCTTGCTGCTTCGAGATGGCTTAGCGAGGAGGGTTTCCTTCCGATGATGCTTTCGTTCGCAACGTGGTATTCGGCATAGCTTCCCGGCCCGTCAAATATTTGCGGGGTGTACCAGACTTCGTCTCCTGGAGAGAACATCGTCACGCCTGGTCCGACTGCTTCGACAACTCCGGATACGTCATGACCGGTGATGGCCGGAAGTGGTACCAGATCGCGATAGTCGCCGCGCCGGACCTGGAAATCCAAGGGATTGATCGACGTTGCATATACGCGCACCAGGACCTGTCCCGCATGCGGGACAGGCTTTGGAACGTCGCAAAGTTCGAACGATTCCGGCCCACCAAAAGAGTTAAGTGTCATCGCTTTCATTGCAGGTCCTCGTTTCTAGAAAAAGGAATATAGGGAAATCTCGATATAATGCTGTAAATGATCACAGTTCTTTCCCTATGATTTCGGCAAGAGCCCTGATG